>JANPCU010000356.1:0-9484 GCA_031431195.1 Planctomycetota bacterium
TCTGCCATCCCTCTGGGATGGAGCGTTGAGCCAGAAACCAGTGGTGTCGCTGCGCTCAACCACCGGCTAATATCTGCTCCCCTTCCGGGGGCGGGCGGTGTGACCCAGACATCGCTTTGGATGTCTGGGTGACGCAGGAACAAGAGGGTTTGAAAGACGAGCACCTCCACGGTAGCCTCTTGTTGCTCCACAACCCAGACGCTCAAAGCAGCGTTCGGGCCACACCGCCCATGGTCCGACCCATACACTCAAGGATTCCGACATGAAACGCCGTCAGATATCGTTCGGGAGTTACGGTGTATTTCTTTTGACAATGGCGATCTACTCACTGGCATGCGACTCGACCATACCATCTACCAGTGATGAGCAGGAAAAAATACTCAAGGTCGGGCAACAAGCTGAGCCATTGCACCCTCCGAAAAGCGAACCCGCCCAATGGAGCATCTCACCCGAGGAGCGAAGAAAGCTCCAGGCTCCCTTTGAGTTTTCGCCATTCGAGATTTGTCCACCTCCAGGGGTGAATTATGTCACCTACGATGAGGCAAACTTTTCTCATGTTTGGTTTGGCCCCGACCGTCCCATCGGAATGTCTACACACTTCACAGTCTCTCTGGTCAAGCTGTCAGCCGAAGAGGCTTTCAAACCAGTTGAAGAGCTTCAGAAGCAGTTTATGAAGGCGATGCAATCTCGACACAAGAGATGGAAAGAAGAGCCTGCCCAATTCGGCATGATTGACGGGGTCAAGTTCCGTCGCGCTGTCTGGGTCGGTGTGACTCGCAGCGGACACGAGATGTCAGGAGTTCTTTACTCAGCGATCCACAATCAACAAATGATTCAAATCATGTGTCGCGACCTCACGAAAGAAAACCCGGATGTAATCAATCTGGGTGACAGCGCTACAAGAACCTTTCGCACACTGCCTGCGACCGGAGAGCAGAAGTAGATGGCGCAGCGGGGTGGCTATGCCAAAGGAAGTACACGTATCGTACGTCCTCTCTGGGGTAACCTCTGGTGCCATTGGCACACCGGTAGCCCAAAGCGGTAACCGGTGCTACCCTGCTCTCGATGCCTGGGCGACGAAGGAACAAGAGAGTTTGAAAGGTGAGCGACTCCACGGTAGTCTCTTGTTGTTGTACAACCCCGGCGCTCAAAGCATCAGCTGTCTCCCGCGACCTCAGTCCCAAGCACAGGCTTGGGACCGCATCTCCTCGAAGCCAGGTGTTTCATGTTCGGTCTTGGTACTCCAGAAATCCTGATTATCCTCATCGCTGTCGTCCTTTTTGCCGGTAAAATTATGCGTTTCAGACGACGTTGATTGCCGTTTCGGGGGCCACCCCCACCGGGGAACTTGCACGTTCTCCACATCCACCCAATCGTATCGATGTCGCCAAAATCACTGCTCTCCTGTTGCTCTCCATTCCGATGTGAAATAAACTGAAATGGATGCGTTCGATGTCCGTCCAAGGAGCAGCTCCATGAATCCCAACATTCGCTGTTCTGGTCCGTGGGACTGGGGGATTGGCTCGCGGCGTGGGTTTCTGCGGACGGGCTTGGCGGGGTTTGCCAGTTTGAGTCTGCCGGGGATTCTGCGGTTGCAGGCTCAGGCGAATGACGCCACCGCGAAGCGCGAGAAGACCGCCGTCATCATGGTTTGGAAGCCGGGCGGCTGTTCGCATCTCGACACGTACGATCCGAAGCCGAAGATGGCCGCTGAGTATCGCGGGCCGTTTTCGGTGATCGATACGAAGGTGCCGGGCTTGCAGTTCACGGAGCTGCTCCCGAAGCAGGCGGCCATTGCGGACAAGTTCGTGGTGCTCCGCTCGATGCACCAGAAAGCGGGCGGCCATCCAGCTGGGTCGATGCAATTGCTCTCGGGCGATCCCGACACGCGCGACAAACCCAAGCCACGATATCCCGACTGGATGACGGTGGCGAACTACATGCGTTCGCAGCAAGGGCCGCGTCAGTGCCCGCTTCCGGGGTATGTCGGGATCAACCCGCCGCTGGAGTACAACGGCCCGGCCTATCTGGGCGAGGCGTACTCTCCGTTCACGGTCTCGGGCGATCCGAATCAGCCGAACTTCTCGGTGCCGAACATCGGTCTGTCGAACTTGGGTGAGGTCAATCGGCTCAGCAAGCGGTCGACGCTGCGGCAGAACCTCGACACGCTGGAGCGGACGTTCGACCTACGGCGAGAACTGGCCGCTCTCGACGAGTTCGAGACGCAGGCGATGACGCTCCTGACCAACCCGCAAACCAAAGAGGCGTTTGACCTGACCAAGGAAGATGACCGCACGCGCGACAAGTATGGCCGCAACGCCTGGGGTCAGCAGTTGCTTCTCGCTCGTCGGTTGATCGAGGCGGGGGTCGATGTGCTGACGACAAGCCTCAACGGCCCGCTGTGCGGCCGGACTCACAACTGGGACGATCACGCCGTCAACGTCCACGTCTTCGAGGCGATGAAGTTCCGGGCTGCAGCTTATGACCAAGCGGTGTCGGCACTGATCGAGGACATCTACGACCGGGGTCTCGACAAGCGCGTGCTGGTCGTCGTCACCGGCGAGTTCGGTCGCACGCCGAAGATCGAGCACTCCCCGAGTACCGGAGCCGGTGACGCGAGTGGGCCTCCGGGAACGGTTCAACCAGGCCGCGACCACTGGCCGCGCGCCTTCTCCAACATCTGGGCTGGCGGCGGCATCACCCCGGGCCGCGTCCTGGGAGCGACCGACCCGCGCGGCGAGGATGTCATCGAACACCACGCCGGACCGGGCGACTTCCTGGCCACGATTTATCACCACCTGGGAATCGACCACGGCACGATGATCAAAGATTTCAGCGGTCGCCCCACCCCGATCGTCGACCACGGAAAGCCGATCCCGGGGTTGCTGGGATAGCCTGTCGCCTGTCCCGCCAGCACGACGGGGCTGAGAATCGGACTCGCATCTCATTCTCGCCCGAGTGAAGTCTCACTGTTGAGTGGCCCTGTCGCCGAGTCGGGAATAGACTGGGAGGCGTTCGAGAGACTCTCCACTTGGAGAGCCTCGCTCCCGTGTGTACTGGACTCCCCATGCGATTGTTTCTGCTGGCTGCCTGCCTGACCACAAGTCTGTACTCCGTGTGTGCGGCGGACGAGATTCCGCTGACCACCAGTGAGGCGAAACACCTCTCCAATCTGCGGCAGGTGACCTCGAAATTCCCGCGTGCGGGTGAAGGGTACTTTTCCCCGGATGGGAAGGAGATCATCTTCCAAGCGTACCCCCTCGGGTATCCGTTCTACCAGATATTTCTCCAGCCTCTCGCCGCCGAAGGCAAGCCACGCATGATCAGCACCGGGCGCGGGCGGACGACTTGTTCGTACTTCAGCCGTGACGGGAAGAGTCTGCTGTTTGCCTCCTCGCACACCGACCCCCTGATGGAGCAGACCGAGAAGGCGGCTCGCGAATTGGAGGCCCAGGGCGGTCGCCGCCGCTACCAGTGGGACTTCGATCCGCAGATGGACATCTACACGATCGGCCACGATGGGACCGGCCTCAAGCGACTGACCGATACCCCCGGTTACGACGCCGAGGGAAGCTATTCGCAAGACGGCCAGCAAATCGTCTTCACCAGCAGTCGCGATGGCGACGCCGACCTCTACATCATGGACGCCGACGGCACCAACGTCCGCCAGATCACCAACGTGGATGGCTACGACGGCGGGCCGTTCTTTTCCCCCGATGACCAATGGATCATCTACCGCAGCGACCGTCAGAAGGAACACATGCTCCAGCTGTTCATCGTCTCAGTCGACGGCAAGCACGAGTTCCAGCTGACGAACAACTTGGAGCACGTCAACTGGTGCCCGTACATCCATCCGTCGCAGAAGTATGTGATCTGGTCGGGGGCCGATTACTCGAAGGGGCCGATGAGCGCCAACTTCGACCTGTGGAAGATGGACCTGACCTTTGCCGACGGCAAGGTGTCCGGCGGCGAACCGCAGCAGATCACCGACCATGAAAAGGCCGATGTCCTGCCCGTCTTCAGTCCCGATGGCAAGCAGCTGATGTGGACCTCAAACCGCACCGGTGATGGGACCAGCCAGTTGTGGATCGCGGATTGGGCGGAGTGAAGGCGGTTGAGCAAAAGACGAGAAAGCCCGGCGGTTGCGACTGCCGGGCTTGTCGCCACACACAGCAACTCGACGCGTCAGCGAGGGCGTACGTCTTTCGATGCTCTCTGAGAGCTTGGGCCCCCTGGAATGGTGATTTGCGTCACACCGGTTTTGGACGTTTCTGGGTGGCAGTCCTCGCTACGCTCGGCCCTCGCTGACGCGTCGGGCTAGTGAATTAGTGGGCCGCCCAATCTCGAATGCAGTCTTAACCTCTGTCGCTTAACCCTCAACCCTTAATCCCCCCCCACCCCTGTACAAAACTCACCTTGAGTCAATTTTCCGATTCCCGATAGAGTCCCGATTGACGTTCTGTTCTTGTGGACACGATGTCGGCGTCGAAGCGTGCTTCTGAAGGATCGGGAGCTGTGGATTACCAGTTCGGCTCGCTGGGGAAAACCTGTGCTGCCAGCGGAAAGCCGTTGTGCCCCGGGGACCGGTGCGTCTCGGCCTTGGTGGAACAACCGGGTCGACTGGTGCGGCTCGATTTCCTGGAGAACCACTGGACAGGTGAGCCGACTCATACCGTGGGAACGTGGCGTTACCAGATTCCCGAGGCCACCGCTCAACAACAACGCATCCTCGACACCGACACCTTGTTTCGTTTCTTTGAGCAGCTGACCGAGGATGCCAACCCCGGTCAGGAGCGGCAGCGGTATGTGCTATCGCTGTTCCTCCTACAGCGCCGTCGCTTGAAGCTCGAAGGATCACGGCAAGAAGGGAAGCAGGAGTATCTGGTGTTCCACGGACAGCGCGGCGAAGGCCCGTACGAAGTGGTCGACCAGCAGCTGTCGGCGGACGAGATGGCGGCCCTGCAAGCGGAGTTGGCGACCCGACTCCAGACAGACTGGGGGCAGGCCGCATGACAGAGAGCACTCGACACACCAATCACCACCCAACGCCGATCCAAGACGATTCGTTCGCACCAGGAAGTGCTTGCATGCCAGAAACCGCACTTCCCTCCGAGGCGAGGCCACCCATCGCCCGAGCGTGGGCTTTCGACGACGCTTCCCGCGATGTCTCGCACCCGCGTAGGCTAAAGCCCACGCTACCGGGCCTGCGACTGAGAATGTTTCTGCTGGCCAGCTGCGTACTCCTGTTCAATTGCGGTTGCCCTTCGATGAGGCTCTGGGAGCATAAGCCGAAGCTCTCGAAGGTCGACCCGCCGCTCTTGTGGACGGCCACTCCTGAAGAGATCCTGGCGAAGGTCAACTTGAACGCATACAGCGAGTTCTCACCCGAGGG
Organism: Planctomycetota bacterium; assembly: GCA_031431195.1. Taxonomy (GTDB): domain Bacteria; phylum Planctomycetota; class Planctomycetia; order Planctomycetales; family Planctomycetaceae; genus TH-plancto1. Next base: position 5,393 of record JANPCU010000356.1, read on the forward strand.
GCTGAAGTCCTATCGCTGTGACGATGTCCGCGTGCGGATGCAGGGGATTCCCGCCCCGATGCGAGCGTCCATGGTGGTCGAGGCGCCTCGCAATCTGCGGCTGCGGGTGGCTCATCCACTCACCGGGGGCGAGGCCGTCGACATTGGCTCGAATGAAGAGCGGTTCTGGATGTGGGCGAAAGAGTCCCAGCCCGCCAACGTGCTGGTTTGCTCTCACGACCAGATTGCCGTCGCGAGCCAGGTGACTTCGCTGCCACTCCCGTTTCGACCCGACTGGCTGATGGAGGTTTTGGGAGTCACTCCGATCTCGGGCAGCCAGTACGAGGTTCATCGCTCCAAGCCGAAAAGCCCGATTGCCGAACTGGTTTCGGTGCAGCACACCGCTGACCAGCAAGTCCGCCGGATTGTGACGGTGAATACCGTGTACGGAGTCGTGCTGGAACACCGCGTCGAATCGATGGAGGGCCAGATGATCGCCCAAGCGAAGCTCTCCAATCACTGGCGTGATCCCGGCACGCGGTTGATCTTGCCCCGCACGATTGCGATCGACTGGCCCGCAGCCGATCAGCATCTGGCGTTGACCCTGGAACTCAACACGGTCGAATTCAATTCCCACACCGCGTCGCCCGCGATGTGGCAGGTGCCTCGCCTGGCGGACTACCCCGAGTTCGATCTCGGCGAGTATGCGATCCGGCAGTTGGGTCACTCCGGGAAAAGCATGGCCTCCAAGCCGGGACAGAATTCCCAACCAGGAGCTCGCCCCGGGCGTATCCGCATGGAGGATGACCCGGACGAACTCGAAGCTCCCGATGCCCACGGCGTGGCAGAAACGGAAGCGGAGTCGTGGCAGGAGGATGATTCGCTGGACTCGATCGATCGCCCCATCCGCAGTGCCGCGCTGAGTCGCGACGAAGAGTCTTCCAGCGAGACAGTGCCCGAGAGCGGGTTGTTCGTGGACGAGATCGTGGAAGAGGTTCCCCCCGCGAGCGAGCCCGCTGCCGCTCGACCGTTCCCCGGCGACCAGTAGTTGGACAGCGCCACTTTTGTCCGTAAGTGTGAAAAAACCGGGTGGCGGGTCAGGAGGCTTGGCGCATGGCCCCGACCGGGGTGGGCGTGGAGGTTCGAGACATGCTGGTGAGAGGCCATCGCGTTGGCCCGAGCAGCGACAGGCTGGCGACGGTTCCTCACGCCGGGGCCATCCGCCAAGCCTCCTGACCCCGCCACCCGCCGTTTCTGAAAAGTGGCGCTGTCCAATTCGACGAACGGTCAGACTTGTCTGACCCGTGGGATAAGCTTCCAGCCTGTCAGCTCCCGCGAAAAGACAGGCTGGAAGCCTATCCCACGGTCATTTTTTTCCGTCCGTTCGCCTTAGTGAGAGGCCAGATTTCGAGTCCCTCTGAACGTCCGAAGACTTTGCAGTCTTCGGATCTCATCGAGTGATGGTGCTGCCCCTCTAATAATCAATTCAACCACAGATTCCAAACTCATCCCGGCGGGACAGTTCAGGCAACCTGCGGTTGACAGGCGACTCCTGCCGATACGATAACTCAGGGATTGACTGCGGTTCCTAGGTCGGCTGGAATGTGAAGTGAATCGATGAACAATTCATCTCGCCCATGTATTGGCCCCGTAAAACGCCGGGAATTCCTCGCAGCGGGGATGCTGGGGTTGGGGGCGATGGGCCTGCCGGATTTATTGCGCTGCCGGGCGGAGGCGGCCACTGCGGGCCAGTCGGTGTCGGAAGAGACAGCGATCATATTCGTGTGGATGCCGGGTGGGCCGCCGCATATGGATATGTACGATATGAAGCCGAATGCGCCGATCGACTATCGCGGACCATTCCATCCGATACAAACGAATGTCCCGGGCATGGACGTGTGCGAGCTGATGCCCCGGCATGCCGCCATTGCGGATAAATACACGATTGTGCGGTCGGTCGCTCACGAGTTTGCGGATCATGGCGGCGGACACAAGCGGATGATGACGGGGTGCGTGCCCGCGACTCCGGTCGATACGGTCAATGACGCGCCCGCCACAGGCTCGGTGGTGGCCAAATATCGTGAGCGGTTGGACTATGGGATTCCGAATTATGTCTCGATGAATCCGGGAGGTCGGACCAACGATGTCTTCGCGCAGGGGGCTGCGTATTTGGGGCAGTCGTACATGCCCTTCAATGTGGAGGGCGACCCGAGCGCTCCGAACTTCTCGGTTCCAAATATCTCTCCCTCTGAGGCGTTGACCGGTCGGGTCGATGATCGCATTTCGCTTTTGAAATCGATCGACCGCATCCAGCGCGACATTGATGGCCAGCGGATGGTCGAATCGATGGACCGCTTCCAGGAGCGGGCCGTCGGGATGCTGACGAGTGACCGCGCGAAGAAGGCGTTCGATCTTTCCTTGGAGTCACCCGAGTTGCGAGATCGTTATGGTCGCCATTGCTGGGGACAGCGGGCTCTGATGGCCCGGCGACTGGTGGAAGCCGGGGTCAGCTTCGTGACGCTCATCATGGAGAACCCCTACCAGTCGGGCGTCCCCTCCTTGAAGCAGGGGACCTACAACTGGGACTCTCATGCGGTCAATTGCCATATCTGGGACGATTTGAAAGTCCGTCTGCCGATTTATGACCAGGCGGTCACGGCGCTGATCGAAGACGTGCATCAGCGCGGCCTCGACAAGCGGACCTTGATTCTGGTCACGGGCGAATTCGGACGGACTCCTCGCATTGAGAGTTCGATCGGCACGCAAACCGGGGTAATGCACCCCGGTCGTGATCACTGGCCGCAAGCGATGTCGTTCATCATGTCGGGCGGAGGCATGCGAACCGGTCAGATCGTCGGTTCGACGAACTCCAAGGGAGAGCATCCCGCCGACCGGCCGCTGACCCCCAACGACCTGTGGGCGACCGTGTACCGTCACATGGGGATCGACCACACGGAGTCGTTCCTCGACCGTCGCGGCCGCCCCAACCCGATTCTGCCCTGCGGTCAGCCGATCACCGAGTTGTTGTAAACGGGGCGAGGCCGAGGGCTGCGGACACAGGTATCGGTGCTGAAGTCTGATGTCCGATTGTTCGGTCCCCACACCGCGTCAGTTCAAATCATGAACTGGGTCGAAACAGCTTCCCGATTGAATTATGGACAGAAGGTCCGGATGCGATTTTGAAACCCCGCGATGAAGCCGACAGCCTTTCCGGAGTGTTCCAGACTCTCTCCGTCGAACACCGGAGGCGATCCACATCCGCAGAACCTTGAGGAGGACGCAGATCGCACGGATTTTCGCAGATTCGCCACCGGCAGCGGCGGCGACCTCATGCAATCGGTCGCCCCCTCCCCAGCCAAAACCCACACTCCAGCCCCCACCCAAGCCTTCCTGCTGGGGTTGTTGTGACAGGAGATGTGGATAGAGAATGAGGGCTGAGCCTGGCCTGCGCAAAAGTCGGCTTTTTTGGGGGAGAGGTCTATCCGGGAACTGTACGACGACTCCCTCCAAGTGCTGACGCTTCCAGTTCAGAGACAAGATTCTCGTGCAGATGGCAGCGTGGCCCTGCGCGGTCTCTGCCGGGAGTGACGAACACACACACAACCCAGAACAGAAACGCCCACAGATTCCAGTCCAAGTGACGTGGCTTTTGCGCAAGCCAGGGTGATCCCTGGGAAATCGAATGCACAACAGCCCCCAGGGCCGCGACCCGACTCCACGGAAACTGTTAACCCCTCTTACCACAAACTGAGGAATCGGTAACGTTTCGCGGTATCATGGAAGAGCTTCGGAGACAGGTGGAGACGCTGCGGAAAGAGGTCGCAGAACTGCGAGCTGAGGGGGTGACGCACCGCACCGAGAATGCGTCGCTCCGCAGCGACAACGTGGCACTCCGCGCCGAGAATGCCGAGCTGGTGTGTGCGTCAGGAAAGTTAGCATCCAAAACCCAAGGGCAATATTCACCCGAAACTCGCAACAACCGCGTGTGACACTTCGAACGCGAGGACCGGCGGAGTGAAAACGCAGAGGGGGGGGGGGGGGGCCAGTGCGGGCGGGGGGGGGGGGGTGTGCGGGAGCCGCGCCCCCCCCGGGGAAACAGAAGCGGGGGGGGGG
>JANPCU010000357.1:0-25711 GCA_031431195.1 Planctomycetota bacterium
GTTTTTTGCGGCCAGTCCTACAGGTCGGTATTCACAGCTTCGTTGAAGGAACACGTTTGCACTGGGCACGGGCACGTAGGAAACGTGCCCCACGGGGACGGATCGACCGTGATCCCGTCCACGACTCCCCTTGGCCCAAGACCCACCGGGTGGCCCACCGCCGCATGAACGAGCAGAACCACGGGTTCCGCATGGTCAGGCAAGGATGTCCGTTGCTCGGTGCATTAGGCCCGCTCCCAGGGGAACGCGATGACATCGTCGATTCGTGCGCATTCCCAGAGCCACATCAGCAGACGGTCATACCCCAGAGCCACGCCCGCACTGGCCGGGTAGCCACGTCGCATGGCGGTCTCCAGGTGGCTGTGCGTGGGGAGCACGCTCAGTCCCTCGCGAGCTCGCAGTGCCGCTTGCCGCTCCATGCGAACCCGCAGCTCGTCGGCATCCGTGATCTCGTGATACCCGTTGCACAGTTCGACACCGCTGATGTACAGCTCGAATCGTTCCGCGACGGGCGGGTCTTCGTCTCGCACGCGCGCGAGTGCTGACTGCGAGGCCGGGAAGTCGTGCAGGAACATCGCCTCCTGTGTCGCCATCCACGGCTCAACACGCTCTGCCAACAGGAGATTCAGCCACGCATCGCGATCCAGCGTCTCCGGCGAATGCACCCGAACACCGAGAGAATCAGACAGTTCGTGCAGCTGAGGCACGGAGAGTTTTAAGACCCGCGTGCCGACGGCTCTCTCGAACGCGAGGTCATAAGGTATCCGCACGAAGGGATCCGCCGAGAGAACTCGATTGCAAGGGATCAGACAGTTCGTCAGTCCAGCGGCGAGTACCGCCTGCCGGACCAGAGCCTCGGTGAAGGCCATCTGATCGCGATCGGTATCGCCCACGCGATACCACTCCAGCATGGTGAATTCGGGATTGTGCCGAGGACCGCGCTCCAAGCTGCGGACGGCTTTGGTGAATTGAAAGAGGGAGTCCGCTCCGGCGACCAAGAGCCGCTTCATGGCGAACTCGGGCGAGGTTTGCAAATAGCGCGGCGGTACTCCCGCTCCTACGGGTACGGCAACCGGGTCGAGCCACAGATCGACACAGACATCATTCGAGAGCAGCGGCGTCTCGACCTCCCAGTACCCCTGGGCGATAAAAAACTGGCGGATGGATTGAGTCAGCTGCGACCTAGCTCGGAGCGTGCGGAGGGGCGCGGAAGGGAGGTCGAACTCGTCGGGCTGAGGCATGGGGGCATTACGAAATCGAAGAGGGGCAGAGACGGTATCAGGCGGTTTGGAGATTCATATTTCAAATGGCCCTACAGGTTGGTCCCTTCCTCGGCGTTCATCGGCAGGGCTCGATACTTTCGTAAATTCTTCGCACTCCAGATTCGCCACTTTTCAAAGGCCGCTTCCCGCTGTGCTTCGTTCTCGAATGAAACCACGAGTGCCGTGACATTCTGAGAGGCATCATGAGGCAGCGTCTTGAGTCCGAACTGCATGGGGTCTTGCTTGTTCATCACAATCAGCGTGGCCAGTACCTGGTCCCTCAGTTGGGTGGAACCATTGGGTTGGTTGTCGGGACCACGACCGATATTCAGAACCTGCACATCATCCAGCCGCGTTTCCACGACCGCCATCTCGGGAGCACCGCCAAATCGAATGATCGCGAGAAACGCAATCTGCAGCTGATGCGGACTCCCCTTTTGTTCCAGCATCTCCAAAGCCGGAACGACCGACTCCGGGAGAGACAATTGCCAGGCGAGGCTCAACCGATCGAACGCCGTGCCCGCACGTGCGGTGATCACCCAGCGGGTCAGCAACGCTTGGAGCAGTTGTCCCGGTGCGGTTTCATTCACTCCCTGAATGACACCTTGGCGAATGGTCCGCACCGACAGACTGGCCGCTTCGGCAGCAGGGGTCGCCTCCGGATGAATCAGCAGCAACAGGATGGCCGAAGCATTGACCGTGGAAACGCCTTGGGGAACTGACCCGCCAGGCATCCCCAGATTGTGTAGCTGACGCTGAAGTTCTATCGAGAGCAGTTCCGGATGCGACAGCGCATGCGCGAGCTGCGAATTCCCCCGCAGGATCTCCGCGTAAGCGGAGCGGAACTCCAGAGAGTCGTCCACCATGTCCGCCACCAGGGACCATCCGGGCAAAGTAGTGGCAGAGCCGGGAGCCAGAAACGCTTCGATCGAGTCGGTGAGACCATCCTCTTCGATCTGCTCAATCAACTGCTGAGCCCGGCGACGGAGTTCCGGATCGGGACTCTGAAGCGCCTTCATCAAGGCGGGAATGGCAGCTGGTCCGGTGTCCCGACAATCCGCTTCCGCCTGCAACCGCTCTCGAAAGGAGGGAGCACGCAGTTTCATCACCAAGTCGGCGATCGCCAGCGGATCGCCTGGCTTCTGTGGCGAATCCGCCCCGCCCCGACTCGACAGAGTGCAAAATACGCCGATCAGAAATAGACAACCAAACGACATTGTCGCACCCCGACCACGCCCAGCGTGCGGGGACCTCTGTGGACAGTGTCCGTTATCGATGAGGACTTCGGTGTGGTGCATGGAGGCTTTGCTCCCCGGAATTCGAGCGACTCCCGCTCGAGTCGCTGCGAACCGGCGGGACGGTCGGATCACGAACTCATTCATACCATCCAGGGCCCCTGTTCGACCAGCCGAAAGCGGTGGCTCCGATCTTTTCCCGGTGAGTGCCCTGCCAGGACCGAGCGATGGTGTCAGTTCTCGTCCGCGTATTCCAGAACACTGAAACACTCGCGAGGTGCCATGCGAGCCCGCCCGCCCAGAAAGCTCAACTCGATCGCAAAGGCACAGCCCACGACCTCGGCCCCACTGCGTTCGACCAGCTGGGCGCAGGCATTAATCGTTCCCCCGGTGGCCAGCAGATCGTCCACCAGCAGCACGCGGTCGCCCGGTTTCACGGCATCGGTGTGCATCTCCAGCGTGTCCTGCCCGTACTCCAGTTCGTAGTGGAAGGCACTCGTGTCAAACGGCAGCTTGCCCGGCTTGCGAACCGGCACAAAGGCCGCATTCAGCTCCAGCGCGACCGGGGCCGCGAAGATGAAGCCCCGAGCTTCCGCAGCGGCAATGACATTGATGCGGCTGTTGTGAAATCGCTCGACAATCCGGCGAATCGATTCGCGGAACGCCTCGGGATGAGACAAGAGTGGCGTGATGTCCCGAAACATGATGCCCGGCTTGGGAAAGTCTTTGACGCTGCGGATGTACTGCTTCAGGTCGAGCATGGGCGAGGGTCCATCGTGCAGGGGAGTTCGTCGTTATTCACTCAAAGCGGGGGGCGCTCTCGACCGGAGTTTCTCGAAAACGCTCGACAAACGCCACTGCCACTCTCGTTTTCGTCTCTTCGGTTACTGGAACTCTGTGGTTCATACCGACGACATCCCGGGCACAGGAAATCCCACGAATTGTTGACGCTGGTGAATCGGGGGTGGGCTGGTGTACGCTCGCGATATCCGAAGTTCCCCCATTCCGAGGTTCCGATGCGATCACTCCTCTGTCTACTTCTGCTCTCCACCTCCCTCACCGCAGCTGAGATCCAGTTCGAGGCCCAGGAGCTAGACCCGGCGATTGCTAAGGTGGCCTGCTATGCGGTGACGCTGGCGGATGTGAACACGGATGGCAAGCCGGACATCGTGGCGGTGACGGAGAACCGAGTGCTGTGGTACGAGAACCCGACGTGGAAAGCGCGAGTCATCATTGAGGATCAGGTCGAGCGCGATCACGTCTGCATCGCCGCGCATGACATCGACGGCGACGGGCAGGTTGACTTCGCCTTGGGAGCCGGATGGACCAAGCTCGGGACGATCTACTGGCTCGAGCGTGGGGCTTCTCTCGATGAGAAGTGGCAAGTGTTCCCCATCGGCAAAGAGGTCTCCACCCACCGCATGCGGTTCGGAAACGTCCTTGGGAAGGACCGGCCCCAGCTGGTCGTCTCGCCGCTGAACCCCAGTGAAGCCCCGGGGGTGCGGCTGATGGCGTTCGAGATCCCGCAGGCCCCGACGACCGACCGCTGGCCGTTGACTGTGATCGATGAGTCACTGCACCGGGTGCATAATCACTGGCACCTCGATCTGAACGGGGACAAGGTGGATGGAACACTGACAGCCAGCCAAGAGGGGGTGTTCTTGATTCGGCAAGCACACGGTGGCAAGTTCTCCAAGCGCCAGATCGGCACCGGCACCAGTGGCAGCAAGCCGGAAGAAACCGGAGCTGGTGAAGTGAAGCTCGGTCGTCTGGGCGGCGGCAAATTCTTCCTCGCCACCGTCGAGCCGATGCACGGGCACAGTGTCGCGGTCTACACGGGACCGATGCCGCTTCCCGAAGGACAACTCGCCGACCGACAGGTCATCGACGACAGCTTCAAACAAGGTCATGCGCTGGGATGTGCCGATCTCGACCACGATGGGGTGGACGAGATCATCGCCGGTCATCGCGAGCCGAACGCCGACGGCAAAGTCGCCGTCTACTACTACCGGGCCAGCAATGATGCCGGAACCCAGTGGGACCGTCATCCGCTCGATCTCGGCGGGATGGCCTCCGAAGATTTGGTGACCGGCGACCTCAATGGGGATGGCTATCCCGAAGTGATCGCCGGTGGCCGGTCGACGCATAACCTGAAGCTGTACTGGAATCGGACGGGGAAATAGAGCCTGTTCGCTGGCTGCGAGGAAGTCTTGCGCCAGCATTTTCCGGCAATGGTTGCTCGCCGTGGGCGGGGCCATCAGAATGGCCGTGTGGCGTTCTCGTCGAGGACTTCTCTACGGAGTGGTTCACGGGATCGCGACGCTGCCTTGCCACATTGCCTGCTTCATGACCTCACCTCTTCCCGCCAGTTCGACTTCGCCCGATGGTTTGCCTCGACTGGGGGCGAGCATTGATTACGGCAAGTTCCTCGACTGCGTTCACTGCGGCCTGTGTACGTCGGCCTGCCCCACCTATCTGGAAACCGGGGATGAGAACGACAGCCCGCGCGGGCGGATCTACCTCATGCGGGCCGTCACCGATGGTCGCATTGAGATGTCTCCCAACGTGGGCAGGCATCTCGAACTCTGCCTCGACTGCCGCAGCTGCGAAACGGCCTGCCCATCGGGAGTGCAATACGGGCGGTTGATCGAGCCGTTCCGGGTCGAGATGCAGCAACGGGCGGCGGCGAAGAACCCGCCGGGCTGGTTCCAGCGGATCGTGCTGTACGGTCTGTTCCCGTATCCGAAGCGGCTGGCGTGGGCCTTACTCCCCGCGCGGATCATGCAGAAGCTGGGGCTGGACCGACTCATGGAGGCGACGGGGCTGATCCGATTGCTGCCCGAGAAGCTGCGGCGGATGCAACGACTGTTGCCGACCTTGAAGCCGCCGCTGCCGAAGCTCCCCGCCATCCTGCCTGCGATTGGACCCCGCCGGGCCAAAGTGGCTCTGTTCACCGGCTGCGTGGCGGAAGCGCTGTTCGATCATGTGAACTGGGCGACCGCGCGGGTCTTACAACTCAACGGGTGCGACGTGATCGTGCCGCAGGGGCAAGGCTGTTGCGGGGCGATCCATTACCACAGCGGGGCCAGTCAGCCCGCCCTCCAATTGGCCGAGACGAACATCGAGTCGTTCGAGCCGGATGATGTCGACGCGATCATCATCAACGTCGCCGGGTGCGGATCGATGTTGAAGGACTACGGCCACATCGCCGAAGAGTTGCAGCCCGGTGACAAGTCGCTCCACCAGCGATTCAAGCAGTTCGCCCACAAGGTCAAAGACCTGTCGGAGTTTCTCGCCACCCTCGGTCCGATCCCCCCGAGAGTTTCTGTGCCGATGAAGGTGGCCTACCACGATGCGTGCCATTTGGCCCATGCCCAGCGAATTCGGCAACAGCCGCGCGACTTGCTCAAGCTGATTCCGGGGATGACCGTCGTGCCGCTGGCTGAGTCGGACATCTGTTGCGGAGCGGCGGGCAGCTACAACCTGACCGAGCCCGAGATGGCCGATCGACTGGGTAATCGCAAAGTGGCGAACATCATCGCCAGCGGAGCCGAGGCGCTCGTCTCGGCCAACGCGGGTTGTACGCTCCAGATTCAATCGATGCTGAAAGCCGCTGGCCACCCCCTCCCCGTGTACCATCCGGCAGAGCTGCTGCAGATGGCATATGAGGGGAACGTTGAGCGTTGAGGGTTGAGCGAGGGATATTCGCTCAGTGCCATTCTCTCAGTTGCTGAACGCTCACACGGAATAAGCCCACCGGTTGCAACCGGTGGGCTTTCGCTCGACCCTCTACTCTCAACCCTCAACGATCCCCCCATGATTACCCAACAACTCGTCTTCCACGGACTCGAGTCCGCCCTCTGGCTCACAGGGCTCGGGCTGATGTTGTTGGCCGCCATCGCTTGCACCGCCATCCTGTTCCGGTATGAGCGGCAGCTGATCGCGAAGAAGCTGGGGTATACGTTGCTCGCGCTTCGGTTGGCAGTGCTGACTGTGCTGGGGGTGATTCTGTTGGAGCCGGTGCTGGCATGGACACTCGACCTGGAGCGGTCGGGCCGGATCGTGGTGGCCGTCGACGTGTCGCAAAGCATGGAGACCAAGGACGTACAGGCGAGCGAAGCTGAGAAGCTGCGTACGGCCCAGGCCCTGGGACTGCTGGGAGCCGAAGTGCCCGTGGAGGAATGGTGCAAGGCGTACGACGCAAAGAAGCAGCCGGAATGGGCCTCACTGGCTGAGGAGTCCGATCCTGCCCGGTTAAAAGCCCTCGTCGACTCTCGACGTGAGACGGCCCAAAGTGCCATGGCCGAAGTCGACAAACTGACACGAGTCGAGATCGCTCGCCGCTTGTTGAAGACCGGCGAACTGCCGCTGCTGAAGGAGTTGTCCAAGCTTGGGCAGGTGGAAGTGTGCCTGTTCGCAGGTGAGGCAACACTCCTCGATGCCGAGTCACTCGAACGCCCGCTGGAACCACCCGGCGACACGATGAAGTGGAACAAGACCGATCTGATGCAGGTGATGTCAGCGGCCCCGGCGGAGCGGGAAGGACTCAAGCTGGCGGGGGTCGTCCTGCTCAGTGATGGACGCGATAACGCCCACCCGAGCGATGCCGAATACATCAAGCGGTTTGCCGGGGGTGCCCCGATTTACCCGGTGTTGATGGGATCCGAACGCCGCCCCAAAGATCTGTCGATCGCCAATGTCGACTACCCGCCGTCCGTGTTTCAGAACGATAAGCCGGTCCTCAAGACCACGATCCGCACCTCGGGTTTCGATGGCCAGGAGATCGCGGTGTTCTTGGATCAGCTGGATGCGGACGGCCTCCCGGTCGGAGAACCGATTCGCAAGACCATCACCGCCAAAGACCCCGGACAAGAAGTCCAGTTTGACCTGACCGCAGAGAAAGAAGGTCGTCAGCGCTACCGCGTCCGCACCGAGGAACTTCCCGAAGAAACGCGCAGCGACAACAACACGCGCGACTTCGCACTGCAAGTTGTCGACGACCGGTCGGACATCCTGCTGATCGAAGGAGAAGGCCGCTGGGAGTTTCGTTACCTGCACGCCGCGTTGTCCCGCGACGAGCATGTGCAGATGGACGCTGTGGTGTTTAACCAGCCCTACATGGGGGTGTTGCCCGACACGTTCTTCCCGCGCGAGTTGGCCAGCAAGGGACTCAATGCTCAATCCAAGTCGACTCCGTTCGAAGGGTACGATCTCGTGGTGGTCGGCGATGTCTCTCCTCGCGATATGCCGAATGAGGTGTGGGTCCAACTCGATCGCTACGTCCGCGAAGAGGGTGGCACGCTAATCTTTTCCGCAGGCAGGAACTACTTCCCCTTGGCCTATAACAATCCAGTCCTGGACGGGTTGCTCCCCGTCAACAAGCTGCGGCAAGAACAGCTGACCGATGCCACGCAGCGTCGCCGCCCGCAGGACCGGGGCTTCAAGCTCGCCCTGACTCCCGATGGCGAGCGGCAGACGATGCTGCAATTCAGTACCGATCCGATGGCCAATCAGAAGATCTGGGACGAGATGCCGGGGCACCCGTGGGCGATCCTGGGCGAAGCCAAGCCGGGGGCCAGCGTCTGGACTTCGGTCAAGAGCGAGAAGGCCGATCCCGGTCTGGATTGGGAACGGCAAAACGCCGTCTTTGTGCAGCAGTTCCTCGGAACGGGGCAGGTCGTCTGGCTGGGGATCGACAGCACCTGGCGATTTCGCTTTCGTGTCGGGGATGCTTACCACCACCGCTTCTGGGGCCAGATCAGTCGCTGGGCGTCCGAGTTCAAAGCCAGTGCCGGGAACGAATTTGTCCGGCTGGGGCTGGAGAAGCCGATGATCGCCGAAGGAGACGACGGCGTCATCGTGGCGCGTTGGGACGAACGGTTCCTCCAGCGGTTCCCCAACCTCAAAGCCCGGGCAGTCCTCAAGCTCGGTGGCCCCGACAGCAAGCATCCCGAGATCAGCGTCGATCTCCAGCCCGACCCCGACCGACCGCTCATCCAGACGGGTCGCGCCAATGCCCTGCGGGCGGGCGAATACTCCGTCAAACTGATCGTCACCGGCGGAGACATCGGCCCCACCCCCATCACAGCAGATTTGTCAGTGATCGAAAAGCTGTCACCCGAGTTGGCCGATGTGAGCAGCAACCGCCCGCTGTTGGAACAACTGGCGACCATGACCGGCGGGAAGTTCTACCTCATCAATGAAGCCCAGGAAGTGACGAAGAGGTTCCAGCAGGTGAAGGAGAATATCTCCCAGCGGAACGAGATTCCGCTCTGGAATCACTGGCTGATCTTCCTGGTCTTCTGCGGGTTGTTGATGACTGAGTGGGTGCTGCGAAAGATGAACGGGTTGCCGTAGGGAAGTCATCAGTATTCAGCAAGAACGCGTCGCCCGAGACTGGTGTCAGCGATGAGCACGAACACAGGAATTGTTCCATGACGGGGATCAGCGCCCCAGATGTTGCTCACGAGGGTGCCGTCGAGTTCGGTGATGATGAACTTTGCGAGCGCCGGATCGCCGCGACAGTGATCGATCAGGGAGTACGTCAGGCCACAGGATTCGAGAAACGCCACAACCAGTGAGTCCTCCCATTGACCCGCCAATCACCCTTCGGGAGACAGAGGTCTTCAGGCCAGCGATCATGTGCAGCAAGTCATGCGGCAACTTGCCCCGCTGACAGCCGGGGTTCCGGGGTGTCTCAGACACACGACGTGGGACTGATTGGCTGAGCGGGTGTCGCTTGGTAGACTGGATTTAGAATTCCGGTCTGAACACTCCACGGAGCCATCCATGCCACGCGTCTTGTGCCGTACCGCCCTACTTCTGGCGACTCTGTTTGCCGTACCACAGATCAGCCTGGCCGATGTGGGTGTCGGAGCCCAGCCGGTGGAAGGGGCCGAAGTCCTCATGGATGGCTCGCGCGAGACACTCGATGCCAAGTGGACCTACTGGCAGGGACCGGGGTTCAAGTCCGCGCTCCCCATCAAGTGGAAGATCGTCGACGACCCCGTCGATGGCGGTCACGCGGTTCAGACCGCCGACCCCGCAGCTGCCGGGGGGCGGTTCGGGTCAGCGGACATTGTGACAAAGCAGGAGTACCGCGACTTCCGGCTGCACATTGAGTTCCTGATTGTGAATAAAGGGGGCAACAGCGGGGTGTACCTCCAAAACCGGCACGAGATTCAGGTGCTCGATGGTGATAAGACCACGCACGGGTTGGGGGCGATCATCAATGAGAGCGAATCTCCGTACGCCTTCTACAACGGACTGGGGAAGTGGAACTCGTATGATGTGACCTTCCGTGCGGCTCGATTCCAAGACGGCAAGCGGTTCGAGAAGGCCCGCGCGACGATGTACTTCAACGGACAGAAGGCCCACACCGACTTCGAGATCAACAAGGTCTGGGGCGGTGCGAATTCAGGGATCGATGGCGGCAACGACGGCGGGCAGGGCATCACCGACACCCCCGGCGGACTGAAGCTGCAAGACGAAGGACACGATGTCCGCTATCGGAATACGTGGATCAAGGAGTTGAAGCTGGAAGAGGCCAAGACCGACTTCACAGAGCCAGCGACAGCTGCGACGAAGAAGTCGTAGGTCGTGAGGTGCTGGGGATCAGGCCCGCCAGAATACCGAAGGAGTGTGGTCGCCATTGTGCGCAGAATTCCCAGGGATTCTCGCCCCGAAGGGGCTGGACTCGATCGCCTAGGGTACAGCTCTGGGAACACAGGCCCCTTCACCCGCTCAAGGCCCAACGGGCCGTCACCCGCTGGTCCCGGTGGAGATGTTCACGAGCAGTGGGCGAACTGGCCCGAGCCGGTGCCACTTGTCATCACGTGCAGCGGAGGCCATCTCGGGTACATGGGCCATTCGCCCGGCGACGCTGATTCCCGCTGGCTCGACTGGCGGGTGGTGGAGCTTGTGCAATAACTATCGGGCATTCCCCTTGAATCGATCGACCATCAGTCACCGCGTCATGACGTGGCTTTTGGAATGACATCCCTAGCCTTGATCAGTTCATCGAGCCACTTTTCCAGAGGAGGCAGCTTTAAAGGATCTGTGTCCCTGAGAAATTGTGTCAGTTGCCGGAATTCCTTGTTGGTGAAATAGCTCAGTGCCCCTGTCTGATCCATAAACGTGCCTGTCCGTTGCATCACTTCCCAGCGAGGGTCAATCGAGAGGAGTGGGGGGCGAGGGGCGATGTGATGGCGTAGCACTCCGTTGCCTGTGGGGAAGTCGATCAGCACATCCTCAGGGCCGAATCTCGGAGAGCCTCCAGAGAGAACTCTCCAGGGCTCGATCAACTCGCATTTTGCCGTCATATCCCACAAATGCACTATGAACGATCCGTCGTGGTACTGTGGTTCCGTAGTCGACAGCAGAAGATCCCCATTTGAGTTGACCTCTGCATTCCCCACCGTATCCGTGTGAGGAAATGTCTGGCTGAACACGGTCAGATTATCGATCTTCCAAATCGCGGCGTATCCCACACCGTTGTTTCCGCCCCATTCCAATACTGTCTGGCCCTCATCAATGAAGCGGACCCCTCTCACTTTTCGACTGCGCGAAATCGGGTTCACAGGTTTACCCAATTCCTTCAGGTACCTAATCCCGACTACTGGAAAGCCGTGTGTCTCGACTTCGTGCACACCATCTCTGGCGACAGCCAGATTTCCGGAAACATGTTCGCTCTCTGGACCCTCGACTTTAGACTGTACGGGTGAGGTCTCGGCGATTTTCCAGTGTTGGACAAAATGATCTTCTCCCCAAACGATGAAACCTTGATCGTGATCGACCCACTTGGCACCCCGCAAAGCACTCGGGTATTTGACGGGAGAGGTTAAGGGCATTCCAGACGCTGTCTCCCAGATGCGAACTGATCCCGAACGATTTGCCCCGCCTCCAGCTTTCTGCCGGAAAACCGGAGCTTCTTCCGCCGTCCAGACCAGCATCTTCGAGCCATCCTGAGAGAACCGAACCTCTTGGATGTTTCGAGTGTGAGGGAACTCCATCACCTGTAGATCACTCGGATTGAATTGCTTGAGACGCCCCAGCTGCAGTCGTGATGCTCCCTCACCAGTCCAGATGGCGAACAATGAATTGGGTGACATAGCCAATCCGTTGAACGGCAAGGTCGTGAACGTGGGATTGGGCACAATTGTCGTTGAGTCGGCAACACTTCCCGAAAGTCTCCAGGCCCAGATCTGCTGAGATGAGGAATCCCAAAGGCAGAAGCTCTTACCTGGCTTCGAAGAATTCTTGAGCGGTGATTGGGAAGCTGCAAATGACCAACCGCGTCGCCCACCTTGATACACTATCTCCGGTGAACGAAGGTCTTTCTCTGGGAAACGACATTCGACGAGAATCGCTGCTCCCGTGGTCCCCTCCACGTGATACCCCTTGGCCGCGAGATCCCTCCCTGTTCCGGCCTCCCTCTCCACCGTCCAAATCAAGACAGCTTCTTCTCCCGGCAAAAATTCAGAACTGAGGTTGGGTTCGGGATCAATTGAGCCGAGTGAATCTAGAGGCAGCGAATTCCAACCCAGACTGCCGTCGACGTTACGTCTCCAAAGAACTGGACTCTGCTGCTTTCTCCAGGTCAGAATGCTTTGCCCAGTGTCAGAGATCCGGACGACATCGACTGCACTTGGGGTGAGTACTTCAGATTCGCCGCTGGCCAAGTTGATGACGGTGGCACCGGTGGCTCCCCCGGTTACGGCAAACTGCGTATCGAGAGAAACACGGGTATCACCAGTGTTGATAAATTTGTCATTACCACGATTTGTCGCATTGAGGGCATGCGGAGAAAACTCTTTTGAGCTCACCACGACGATCCGATTTTCGAGTTCCGAGACATACGCTCTCTGGTAGGTTTCGGGAACGTCAATCGGGACTAGATAATCCATAGTCGTTCCAGATGAGAGTTGATGTTCGAAATAGACCATTTCATCTTGGTTAATAATTCCCGTGATCGCGCACAGTGAGCCATCGTCGAGCAGCCAGGCCTCGTGCGTCGGCCCTGAAGTTTCCATTGTCGCAGAGAGTGTGAGTCCGTTGATCGACCGTCCGGCGGCAAACGTCATCCGCTCCTGCTGCCTCTGATCCTGGCCAGACAGGGCAAAAGCGGCGTTTGCGAAATGGTGGGCCGAACTGATCGATTCATCCTTAATGTCACGGTCTGTCACGGCAAGGGTGCGCTCGCTCTTGGCCAGTTCCTCACGCGCTTTGGCGGCCTGCTTGTCTGCGTCGGCTTGGGCGAGCTGAGCTTTCGCGGTCTCTTGATTCGCTAAAATGGTCTTGCCGTCCGCCACTTTCCTCTGGGCGACCGCCTCGCCCCACTGGACGTAGGCAAAGCCCCCGGCGTTCGCAATCACCACCACAGCCGCCACGCCCAGCCCCTTGAATATCTGTCGCCAGCGGCGGTTCGAGGATCGTTGTTCACGACTGGCCGTGACCAGTCGCTGTTCATCCGCCGACCAGCTGCGTGTGCCTTCCAGAGCGGCTTCGACCTCTTTGAGGTCTTTCGCATCGAGCGGGATGCCAGTCTTACCATCGAGCCAGTCGACGATCCGATTGTCGAGGATGCGGCGGGAGCGCTGACCGGGGAGATCGGACTCCTCGTGTCGGGCGCGGATCAGCGGGGCCAGGGTGTCGTGCAGGAGACGCGAGCTGCGCGGTGTCTCTGCTCCCTCTCCCCCACGAGCGATTGGGGGCTCAAGGGGAATGTGGCTGGGGGGGAGAGGGCCGGAGTGAGGGGGTTGAGCAGAAGTGGCAGTCCCCGAGAACGTCAACAGATACAGTTCCTCGCACAGTGCGAGCGTCTCCGAAAGCCACCCAGACTTCGCCTGTTCCGCATATACTGTTTCGAGGACCGACAGCGGGTGTTCCGCTGAGGTGCCAATTGCCGTTGTGTGGAACTCCAGCAAATCAAGCAGGAACCCACTGTTGACGGCGCGGGGGAGCCGCTCGCGAATCTGCGCCGTCTGTTGCCTCAAGAAGTCATCCAGCAGAATCCCGTTGCGGTGCAACGACTGATACAGCTCCGCATCAAACGTCGGGTGCTCGCGGTTGCGGCGACACGCTTCCGACCACATGCGAGTCAACAAAATTTGCAGAGTGGGCGCCACTGGCGTGTCGGGGTCAGCCAGCAAATCGTCAGCGATCACCTCGGGGAGACCATCTTCGATCTTCAACTGGTACTGACTCGTGAGTCGCAGATCATCCACTGGTCCGGTGATCGCTGCAATCGCTCCGTCGCGACTCAATCGTTCGAGGAAGATTCGCGAGCGAGGCACCTGGGCATCCGCCAGCAACTCATCAATCTCGGCGAACCACTCCTTGCGGAACCCGAGGATCAGCCGCCCTTGCGGACGATGATCCGGAGCTGAGAAAATCCGCCGCAACAGCTGTGCGAACTCGGCGAGTTCATGCGGCTGACTCGTATTCGGCTTAGTGAACACCTCCTCAACCTGGTCGAGTACGATCACCAGCGGGCGACCGAGTTGCTTCTCGGTGGCGATCCAGGCATCGCGGCGAGAGAGCTGCCGTGCTTCTTTGGAGAACGCCGAGCGCAGCGTCTCGCCGAGTCCGAGTGCCGGATCGCGGCGGACGTACCGCACCTCGTTCTTCCCAGTCAGTCGCGGGATCAGCCCGGCGTCGAGCAGCGATGACTTGCCGACTCCCGATGGTCCATAGAACAGGACCACCGGTGCGGCATCACTCGCTGTCACCCGCTGGTAGAGCTCGCGAATCTCATGGCCACGCCCGAAAAAGACCTCCGCATGCTCGGCCTCAAACCGGTACAGGTGGCGATACGGCGACTCGGGCAGATCGCGCTGCGGGACAGGCGGCAAGCCGAACAACGGATCACCGGCCGCCTCGGGCAGGCTCCACTGTGCGACTCGCTCGGCCCCCGGTTTGAACTTGAGCAGCCACGGCCAGCGACCGGCATCGTGCGCGACTTCCTCCTCCCCATCAACCGGAACCAGCAGCCGATCGATCGAACCTCCGCTGGCCGCTTGGGCTGAACCGACCGCCTCGGAGTACGCTGATTGCAGCGGAGCCCCGGTGACGATCCCCTTGTAGAACCGAGCCGAAAAGTCGGTCGCCACGCCATCATCGATCGCCTGGGTCGTCGCGATGACGCACCCGACTCCGGCGTTGAGTAGATCCTCGGCCTGTCGCTCGGTGGAACACCCATTCAAGAAGACCAACTGCAATCCCTGCTGCTGCCCCAGAAACGCAGCCAGTCCTTTCGCCCCGACTCGATGGACTCCTCCCGAAGAGGACTCCAGTAACAGTTGAAATCCATTGGCATGCCCGGCGTAGTGAAAGACGACGATGCGGTCACGATACGTTTGAAAGGCCGTTAGGATTTCATCCAGAGTCGCGCTGGGTAACAGCACCAAAGGGCAAAGCGATTGAGCCGGAGACAGAACCGCTTGGATCCGCTGGGCCTCCTCCGAAAGATTGCGAAGGAAACGGGTCTGGTCGCTGCGATCATTGGCAAACGCAGCCAAGATCACCGGTCCTTCGGAAGTGACAGGCATGAATAACCCAAACAGTGGAGGGAGTTAGGTTTGTCTTGATTCCAAACACGAATGAGTCGGGACATTCGACGGGAAACGGCATCGCCAAGTCACGAATTCGCGATGCGTTATAATTAGTATGCCAGATTGCCAGAGGCGTCGCGAGCCACCCACGTCTATCCTCGTAAGGGCTTGGATCTCCGATCTCTCTTCCAGACGGCCTCCCGTTGACGGTCAGTTCTGCACTGGTACGATACGATTGTGTTCATTGCAGTGAGGAGCTCCCTGCATTCGAGACTCGTGCCGGGTTCGGAATGCACGACTCACCGAACTCCAAAATCACCCCTTGCCCTGCTTCACTCTGACCGTCGGCCCAGATTACTTCCGATGTCGCTTCCCCACCTCGACCAGCTTGTCGACCAGATCATCCGGCTGCGTCTGGCACCGCCCGAGGTGGTTCAGGGGATCCGGGCTCAGCTGGCTGCCCCCACAGCCGAATCACTCTTCGATCAATTGGTGAAGCAGCAGGTGCTGACTGAGTTTCAGGCCGAGCGGCTGCGGAATGGCGATCCCGAGGGACTGGTTCTGGGCGACTGCAAGCTGATGTACCGCGTCGCGTCTGGCAGCTTTGCCCGCTTTTATCGCGGGGAAAGCGTCACGACCGGGAAGCAGCTGGGAATCAAGGTGCTGCGGGATCGCTGGTCGAATGACCCCGATTTTATCAGCCTGTTTCGCCGGGAAGGGGAGATCGGCAAACGACTGCAACATCCGAACATTGTCCCCATCTATGACGTGGGCTCGGACGGGAAATTTCACTTCTTGTTGATGGAGTTCGTAGAAGGTGGGAACTTGCGAGACTTCCTGAAGATCCGGAAGAAGTTCTCCCCACCAGAAACGCTCCGTTTCGCAGCTGACATCTTGAAGGGGCTGGAATACGCCTTGCGGCAGGGGATTACGCACCGCGATCTGAAGATGACCAACGTACTGATGAGCAGTACAGGGGTGTCTAAACTGATCGACTTCGGACTGGCTGCGGACGACCAGATGATTTCGCGGATCGGGGGGGGCGCTCTACAGAATGCGCTGGAGTACTCGACGCTGGAGAAGAACACCGGGGCTCCGAAGAACGACCCGCGCAGCGACCTCTATTTCCTGGGAGGGATTCTGTTTGAACTGCTCACCGGGCAGCCGCCCTATGCACGCACTCGCGATCGGGATGAGCGGAAGTCGTTCCAGAGATATCGGGATATTCCCCCGGTGGAGACCATTGATCCCGCCTTGCCCCGCGCGGTGGCCGCGCTCGTCAACCGGTTGATGGACATTGAT
The DNA here is from genome assembly GCA_031431195.1 of Planctomycetota bacterium. Taxonomy (GTDB): domain Bacteria; phylum Planctomycetota; class Planctomycetia; order Planctomycetales; family Planctomycetaceae; genus TH-plancto1. Next base: position 16,351 of record JANPCU010000357.1, read on the forward strand.
CCATTGCATCGGTATCAGACACCGACAGAGGTCCTGGGTGAGGTCCAGCGGACATTGCAGACCTTGGGCGGAAACGCTCGCGAGGAACCCGGCAAGCCGACGGTCCTGTGTCTGGAGAGTCGCCCCAAGCATCAGGATTTCTTTCGTGACTATCTCGCCTCGCGCGGCTTCCAGGTCATCATCATCAGCGACCCGCAGCGGGCTCTGAAACGTATCGCGGAACAGCCTCCGGAATGCCTGCTGGTACTCGGCGAAACCGTGGGCGACAGCGTGGCCGAGTTCTTCACCCAGGCGATTCGTGCGGGGCGAGACTCCAAGATGGCGGGTGTCGTGGTCCTCGCCGAAACGCAGAAACATCTGGCGAGTGCAATCAGTGTCCCTCCCGGTCGCGCCCGGATCCTCCACCAGCCGGTCAATCTGCGCGATGTGCGCCGGGAGATTGAGCTGGCGATCGAGGCGCGGTCTCGGTCTCTGTGAGTGGCTCGACGCTTATCGGTAGTTTCTGACTGAAAACGGAGTCAGAGGCTGCGAACCGTCGGCGGGTTCCCTAGAATAAACTGCCATTGCCACTCAATGTGCTCGCCCAGGTGTCTCGCATGGATTTCATTCGCTTCTGCATCGAGAACCCCGTTAAGGTGACGGTGTCCGTGCTGCTGTCGCTGCTCTTCGGCATCGTTTCGCTGGTCGCGACACCGGTGCAGCTGACGCCCGATGTCTCCGAGCCGGAGATCACCATCACCACTCTGTGGCCGGGGGCCAGTGCGCAAGAGGTCGAACGCGAGATTACGGACGAACAAGAAGAGCAGTTGAAGAGCGTTGAGGGGCTGCGGGAGTTCAAGAGCGAGAGCCGTGACGGGGCTTCGACGATCACTCTGCGATTTCCCGTCGGGACGCCGCTGGCCGATGCTCGGGCTCGAATCAACGACAAGCTGAACTTGGTGGCCAAGTACCCGGTCGATGCCCGCGAGCCGACCATCAGCGAAGGAGCCGCGAACACCGAGTTCGTGTGCTGGATTATCCTCAAGCCGTTGCCGCCCACGCAGCAGGAACTGGCGTCGTTCGTCGAGGTCCACCCGGAGTTGCAGGAGCCGCTGAAGCAGTCTCTCGATGGCAGCCGACCGATCGATCTCGGTCGGCTGAACGGGTTGATGGCGAAGTATCCGGTCATTGAGGAGTTGTTGAGGGGGCGAGCTGATCCGACTCGCATGAAGAAGTTCACGGAGGACTTCATCGAGGCTCGCTTCGAGCGCGTGCCGGGGGTGGCGGCCTCGAACGTCATCGGCGGTCAGGAGGAGGAGTTCCGCGTCGTGGTCGATCCAGCGAAGCTGGCGGCCCACCACATGACCGTGGCGGATCTCCAACGGTCGCTGCGTGAGCAGAACACCAACGTCTCAGCCGGGGACATCTGGGAGGGCAAGCAACGCAACATCGTCCGCACCTTGGGCCAGTTCGACACCGCCGAGAAGGTGGCCGAAGCCATCGTCGGCATCCGCGACAACGCCCCGGTCCGAGTCCGCGACATCGGCACGGTCGGCATCGATTACAAGAAGCCCGATGGTGACGTGCGGCAAAAGGGAGTCAGTGGGCTGGCCATCAACTGCCAGCAGGCTCCCGGCACCAACGTCCTGGAAATCATGGGGCCCCCGCGCGGTGAACTCGACCTCGATCAAGACGGCAAGATCACCGAATTCGAACTCTCCGAGTCCCGACGCATCCACGGAGACAACCTGCGCATCGCCATTGAGGAGCTGAACTCCGGCGTCCTCGCCCAGAAGGGACTCGTTCTGGAACAGGTCTACGACCAGACCGAGTACATCCATTCGGCGGTCGACATGGTTGAAGAGAACATCTACTCGGGCAGTATCCTCGCACTGCTGGTGTTGTGGGTCTTCCTTCGCAACGTCCGCACGGTGGCGGTCATCGGCATCTCGATTCCGATCAGCGTCATCGCGTCGTTTATTTTCATCAAAGCCCTCGGTCGCTCGATCAACGTCATCAGCCTTGCCGGGATGGCGTTCGCGGTTGGCATGGCCGTCGACAACGCCATCGTCGTGCTGGAAAACATTTTTCGCCGCTACGAACTGGGTGAGTCCCCAGAGGAAGCCTCGATCCGCGGCACCGCCGAAGTCTGGGGCGCGGTGTTCGCCAATACCTGTACCACACTGGCGGTCCTCATCCCGATCATCATGATCGAGGGCCAGGCCGGACAGCTGTTCCGCGACATCTCGATTGCGATCACGTATGCCAACGTGCTGTCGATGGTGGTGTCGTTCACCGTCGTGCCGGTGGCTGCGAGTTACATCCTCAAGCCGCACCCGATCCTGGCGGATGGGACGAAGGTGATTGGCTCTGCCAGCCCGTTTGGCTCCGAAGTCGAGAAACCGGGGTTGATCACTTCGCTGGTCAATGGATTTGTCGGCTGGCTCCAGCTGATGATGACGATGCCCGGTGGTGCGCTGATCCGATTTGGGATCGTGGTCTTAATGGTGGCGGGGTCGTACTGGGGGTCTCAGTTCATGATGCCGAAGATGGAGTACCTGCCCGAGGGGAACCGCAATCTAGTCTTCGCCATTCTGCTTCCGCCCTCCGGGTACAACGTCGACCAGATGATCAAGGTCGGTCGCCGTGTCGAGAATGACATGGCCAAATACTGGGAGGCCGAAGCGGGCTCGCCCGAAGAGGCGGCACTCGATGGTCCGCGCATGCAGAACTTTTTCTTCGTGGCGCGCGGCGGTCGACTCTTCATGGGAGCCTCGGCGGCTGATCCCTTGAGCGCGGGCGGGATGGTGCCCGTCATGCAAAAGGCAGCTGCGAAGATCCCGGGGACGTTTGCGATTGTGGCTCAGTCGAGCCTGTTTCAGGGTGGCCTCTCCGGCGGACGTTCGATCGATGTCGACATCACCGGGCCGGACATGTCACGGCTCAATCAGCTGGGCAGCATGGTCTTTATGCAGTCCCTGGGGATCGGACCTTATGAAGGGAAGGGAGTCTTCCCTCCGATGACGATGGTGGATGGAAAACCCGTTCCGACCGGGCATCAGGTGACACCCCGGTCGAACCTCGAATCGACGAACCCGGAACTGCATGTCCTCCCGAATTGGGAGCATGCGGCGGATCTGGGTGTCTCGACCGAGGAGTTGGGGTACGCAGTCAACGCTCTGGTTGACGGGGCCTATGCCGGGGACTACTGGCACAACGGGCGGAAGATTGATCTCGTGATTTATGGAGCCGATGAGTTCTCCCGGCAAACGCAAGACCTCGAAAACCTGCCCGTCAGCACCCGCTCGGGCAAGGTCGTGAACATCGCCAGCTTGGCCCACGTGAAAGCCACCGGCGGCCCCGAGGTCGTCAACCACATCGAGCGCCAACGCTCCATCACGATTCAGATCAAGCCCAACTCGTCGATGGCTCTGGATGAGGCAATTACCTTGGCCGACGAGCAGATTCGCCAGCCGCTGCTCGGCTCGCCGCTCACCGAAGGCGGGCTCTACCAGATCCGCTTTGCGGGCACAGCTGACAAATTGCAGGACACGAAACGGGCGATGCAGGGGAGCCTGCTCATGGCGGGGCTGATTACCTACTTACTGATGTGTGCGCTGTTCGAGTCGTACTTCTACCCGCTGATCATCATGACCAGCGTGGCCCTCGGCATGGTCGGCGGGTTCGCCGGGCTGGCGATTCTGAACATCTACTTCCCCCAGCCGATGGACACCCTGACGATGCTGGGGTTTGTGATTTTGATTGGTGTGGTGGTCAACAACGCCATCCTGATCGTGCATCAGGCGCTCCAGAACATGAAGGGCGGGATGGACCATCAAGCGGCCATCCTCGACAGCACACGGACCCGCTTGCGTCCGATTTTCATGAGTACCATCACCACCGTTCTGGGGATGTTGCCGCTGGTGGTCCCGATGCCGTCCTGGAATGCCAGCGGCAAGATGGTGTTCATCCCCGGAGCGGGAAGTGAGCTCTATCGCGGACTGGGGAGCGTGGTCCTCGGCGGACTGATTGTCTCCACGGTGTTCACGCTGGTGCTGATTCCACTCAGCTTCAGCCTGGCCCTCGACGCCAAGCTGTACTTCGCTCGCATGTTCGGGCGAGTCGTCCCAGTTCCGGCGACTCCGCCGATTGCGTGAGTGGGATAGGCTTCCAGCCTGTCGTGTTCGGAATGGGGATGACAGACGCGCAGGGGTACTGTTGGATTCTGAAAATGCTTTCACTCCAAACACCTGTTAGGAAGAGGGCTGAGAACACGGGTGCATTCCACGATGGCCTTCGCGCCCTCCCCGAGGTCCGAGCGAACGGACGTAGGCGTCCCCTCTACAATGCGGCGCACACCCAATTGTGGAATGCTCGAATCTCCGCTGATCGACGCGAATCCTTGTCTGGATTCGCGTCGATCAGCGGAGATTCGTGTTCCAACTTCCTGCTTCCGAAGTGAACACGAGTACTAAATCAGCTTGAGGCATGGCAGGCTGGAAGCCTATCCCACGGGAACGGAATGTATACCTTCATACTTTTCGATATTGTCTTCTCCCATTGACAGGGGAGAAGAATGTTTAGACGATAGTTGTTCAAACAACTCTCGGAGGGTCCGCACATGTCCGCAGCTCGCTCCGCCAAATCAGCCTCGAAGCGTCGGTTCGATTCGGTCGAACAGGCGGCCTATCTGAATCTCTGGCGGACTTATGACCTCCTCAAAGCGTACGAGGATCGCCTGTTCGGCGAGCATGACCTCTCCGCTCAGCAGTACAACACATTGCGACTCTTGCGGTCAGTCCATCCGGGACGAGTGCCCACACTGGAGTTGGGAAATCGGCTGGTGTCGCGAGCGCCGGATATGACACGCCTTCTTGATCGGTTGGAGGCCCGCGCATTGATCGACCGCGAGCGGCTCAACGAAAACCGCCGCGTCGTCCAGATCGGCATCACTCCGGCGGGAATTGATCTCCTCGATTCACTGACGGACCAAGTCCGGGAGTGCCACGAACAACAGCTGGGGCACATGACGCCGCCGGAGTTGGCCGCGCTCAATGGGCTGCTGAATCGTTGTCGTGAACCTCACGAGCCGCCCGATTCACACTGGCCCCCAACCACTTAAGATCGCCAAAGTTTGCGTGTTTCCCGAATTTTCATCCACAATCTGTCGAGTATTTCGTGATGCTGAATTGCCTCCTGATGGCCACCGAAACCGCAAACGGATCCGCTCCCGAGTGGGCGACCCAAGCCGCCACAGCCCTCAAAGGATTGCATGTCGAGTCGGTGCTATTGCCGCTCTTGTGGCAGATCGGCCTGATTATTCTGGCGGCCCGCGTATTTGCATCACTCTTCCGCTGGATGGGGCAACCCGGCACAGTCGGAGAGATCGCTGCCGGACTGCTGATTGGTCCGTCGGTGCTCGGTAAATTGGCTCCCGATCTGTTCCAATCGATCTTCCATCCCGCGATGGAGGGTGTCCCGCTGGCCGTGTCGGATCAGCTCTTCCGCTGGATTCTGACCTCGTTCAGCCAGTTCGGTCTGATCCTCCTCCTCTTCCTGATCGGAATGGAATTCGACTTCAAGCATCTCAAGGTCAGCGGCAAGTCGGCGATCGCTGTTTCGGTCACGGGTGTTCTGCTGCCGTTCGGACTCGGAGTGCTGGTGGCGGCAATCCTCTATCCGCATGTGGGGCAGGGGATCGATCAGCTGGGGTTCACGCTGTTTCTCGGAACCGCCATGTCGATCACTGCCATTCCCATTCTGGGCCGGATCATGATGGAGTTGGGGATCACCCGCTCGAAGATTGGTGCCCTGACAATCAGTGCGGCCGCGGTGGATGACGCCCTCGGCTGGATCTTACTAGCGACGGTTGCCGCGCTGGTGAAATCGAAGTTATCCGGCGGAGCGGGAGTGAATTGGAGCCAGACAGCGATCATGCTGGCGGAGACTGTCGCGTTTGCCCTTGGCATGGTCTATCTCGTCCGTCCGCTGCTGCGAAAGTGGGTAGCCAGAGCCATGCGGAACGAGCAGCGGGAACTCAGCCTGAACAACATGGCGATCCTGCTAGCGATTATGTTTGCCTGTTCGATTGTGACCAACCTGATTGGGATCTTTGCGATCTTCGGGGCCTTCGTGCTGGGAGCAATCCTGTCTGAAGAGCACGAGTTTCGTGAGGCCGTGAACCGCAAGTTCAAGGACTTCGTGACCGCATTCTTCCTGCCGATCTTCTTCGCCTATACCGGGTCGAGAACAGACATCGGAACCCTCGGAACTCCGCTCCTGTGGGGACTGTGTGGTCTGGTCTCTCTCGCGGCGATCATCGGGAAGTTCGGAGGTTGCGGAATGGCAGCTTGGTTGACGGGGAGCAGTCCTCGCGATTCAGCCTGTATCGGTGTCATGATGAATGCCCGGGCCCTGATGGAACTGGTGGTCATCAATGTCGGCAAGGACATGGGGGTGATCCCCGACAGTGTCTACTGCATGCTGGTGATTATGGCTCTGGTGACAACTGTGATGACGACGCCGATCTTGTTACGAACGATGCGTGGGACTGAACTGCAGCCGTTGATTGAGGCCTCGGGATTCATGAAATGATCGGGGCCGGCCAGTCAGCGACAACGGCGGCTGGCTGACGGCGAGTCAGACCGGCCGCGGAAATCGGTGAGGATGTGTGGTGAATAACGAGAGCCCCCGCGCCGCAATCGGGTTCATCCGACGATTTGAAGGATGAACCGTAACCGGTGTGATTCTCCAAGGGCTTTCAAGGCGTGAAACCCCGAATAATCACACGCCTCCCCCAGAACGAGAGGCCACCGCTCGTCCCTCTTTGTCCCGCCTGGGACAACGGGCCTTGCAGCTCTGACCCGGCGAGGTGGAAGAGCTGCTCCCAGCCGAGGGGTTTCTGCGTAGGATCGCGACTGCACTCCTTCGGAAGCCTCGGAAGACTCTGGAAGTCTTTTGGGACGCGAACTCTGTCCGATCGCCGATCGCCCCGCAGCGACGACTGTTCGTCAGCTTGTCATGCGGGTGCTGCGTCGAGGCCGGAAGCGAACTGTTCTGCGGCGTCCGCTTCCAGGCCGCGACCTGAGCCTCCAACTCCGCCATCCGCGCCGTAAACCGCTGGTCGCGAGCGTCCCACTCCGCCAGCAGCCTGCGAATGATCGCTTCCCCTCCGGCGGCTGCCGTGCCAAGACTTCGTCGGTGATCTGGTCCAGTAACATGCACAAGATGTCGCTGGTATTGAGCATTTCGGAAAGAGCAGTTTCACTCGGTCATGCGGCTGGGGGTTGAATGGTTACCCGATCTGAAGGAGGAGACAAGGGGGCAAAATCCGACGGCACGAATCAGACCCCGTGCTGTCGCTCCAAACCTCTCCAGGGGTTACGGCTTCGCGGGTAGCGGGGCCGAAACGGGCAGATTGAGAAATCGGAAGGGCACTTTCTCGCGTTTGAATTGCGTGACCAGGTCAAACACCAGCCGGGGCGTGGGATGTTTTCCAGCGTGAAAGGATGTCCCGTATTCCGTCACCCCCATCGTCGCTCTTGTTACCGTACGAACTCAAATGGGCTTTGTCGACAGCGGAGGAGAGAAACAACCGGCCCAAATGCTCTCGATCAGGCATCGAGATCACCACATCGAGACGCATTAGATCTTCCTCAGTCGGATCCTCAGGAACTTCAAGTTGGTATCGAGCGGTTATTCCCAGCCTTTTGAACGTCGGATGTTCAAGCGGCCCCTCGGCGTCATCGAGTTCAAACTCCACGCTTTCCTCAGCCTCAGCCAAGACCACGGTCATCTCACCGGAAAATTCCTGGCAGAGTCTCACTGGATTAAGCGGGGACTCGAAGGGGAGCTTGGCTGACACCGGGCACCCTTCGGGAACGAGGACTTTGTTGAAATCATGACGGTATACAAACAGAGAGAAACCGTTAGGGGGTTGGTAATTCAACTCGCCTCCATCGGTCACACATTTGGTCACTTCCACTGAGTCGATCTGGCGAATCGCTCCGGCCAGCGGACCAGACAATTCGACGAACGCGGCGAATACTTTGGGATTGATGGGGTCATTGGCATTGAGGTAATCGAATTGCGGTGACCATCCGATCTGACCATCCACTCGCAATCCCTTGGGCAGCGCCGGGTTAGTCGCGCTCGGATAGTAGATGCTGGCTTTTCCCAACTCAGGTGAAGGGAGCCCGACTTGATTCGAGGTCCGTTTTTTGAATTCGGCCACGGGGATATCCTGAAACGTGAACGGGATCGTGACCCGGCGCAGCCCGGTGGCCACGGTGAAGCTGACCGTACTGTTCTTGATCTCGTCTTCGTTGAACGAAGCTTCGTACCGACAGCCGCCCGTCAGCGGAAAGTCGCCTGAGCCGAAGTCGAAGGAGTTGTTCCCCTCGCCGTCTTTGACCTCGAAGTTCGAGACGACTCCGGCTGGCCCCGTGGTGAGTATATAGTCCATTTCATCAAGGCTATTCACCCTTGGCGGCGCGATGGAAAATCCAATCGCCTTCAGCAGGGGTTCCTTCTCGGCCAGTTCCGGTAACTCACCGACCTTAATCCCCGTGAAGGTTTTGGTCTGATCGGCGAAGGTGACATCCACCTCGCCAGACAGGGACTTGATGCTCTGGATCGGCTCGCCGGGATAGACATAATCGAAACGAAGATCGACCCCAGTCTCCGGCTCTTCCATTCTCTTGATCGGCTTCATTTCACTGATTGAGTTTTGATATTCACTGAGGTCCAGTCGCAGAACGCGGTCCCCCGTCAGCGCCTGATTGACCCGCAACTTGCCCATCGAAAAGATCTCCCGCGCGGGTCCACCCTCAATGAGCAGTCGGACTTCGACCTTCGGGAGCGGCAGTGGATTCGGCGGGTCGCCAAAGACGTACGGTGGATCCCACTCCGCAGTGGCCTGCACGTTCATCCCCTCGGCTGCCACAGCTGTGATCGGCGCGGCGCTCGCGGTCGTGCTGGGACTGGCGGTGGTTGAGGCGGGCGCAGGCACACCGGTCGGCTCTTGAGTGCTCGGGGCCTCGTGGTTGAGGGCGGGTGGTGCAGGAGTCGTCTGTGGTGACGGGAGAGGATTCGTTGAAACCGGGGCTGGCGGGGTGGCTTTCTGGCACCCGGGGACGACCAAGACCCACATCAGCGAGAGACCCGTGAGAACACGCGTGAAGCGATGGCAGATCATCGGAGGGGAGCCTCTGAGAGAGTGGTGGAAATCGTGATCTAGCAAGTGATGGCACCAACGGATCGGTGCCTCACACCGGTGTACAGTCCAAGCATATTGTTTCGGATTGCATCCCTTCCACCGTAGGGCGTTCGCCGCATGGCACGGACTTTGTCGCCTTTTTCTCCGAAAAAGGGCGTCCTTTTT
>JANPCU010000358.1:0-4709 GCA_031431195.1 Planctomycetota bacterium
TGCACAGGGAGTCGTCGTACAGTACCCGGAAAGTCCTCCCCCCAAAATGCCGACTTTTTCGCAGGCCTGTCCCAGACCGGGACGGTCATCTGCACTCCGCATTCCCTTGATTTCGCACCTCAGACGCTTGCATCCCGCTCCCCGAACGGGAATGCTGTAGCGGGGCAGGGTGGCCCGAGTCTGTTCCGACTCCTGAAAAGTGGGGAATAATACGTCCAGGAGGGACTCTTCCTGTTCGAGGGATCATGATGGAGAGGCCGCTTGCTGCCCCGGCAGCAGAATTGGTCGATCAGCATTACCGAGCGGTGTTTGGCTTTGCCTACCGACTCAGTGGTTCTGTTATTGAGTCGGAAGACCTGACACAGCATACATTTATGCTGGCTCAGGCGAATCTGACGCAGTTGCGGGAACCACGGGCGGCACGGAGTTGGCTGTACACGATTGCTCGGAATGAGTTTTTGCGCCGTCGTCCGGTGTCGACCCCCATCGCCTTGGAGGACGCTCCGGAAATCGCCTCACCCGAGGCGGAAACCGAATGGCTCGATGGCGAGCTGACCTCGGAACGGTTGCAAGTTGCCCTCAACGATCTGCCCGCTGAGTTTCGGGTTCCCGTCGTCCTGTTCTACTTCGAGAACCTGAGCTACCGCGACATCGCCCAGCAACTGGATCTGCCCCTTGGGACGATCATGAGCCGGCTCTCCCGAGCCAAATCCCAGCTCAGGCGAAAGCTGGAGAAATACCTCCTGGAACCCCAGGCTGGCCCCTCGCACGAAGCGTAAACTGCCATGGATTGTCAGACCGCACTTCAGATGCTCGAAATGCACCCGACCGAGGTGCCGACCTGGCGGTCTGTCGATCAAGGCTCAGTGCAAGAGCATCTGGTGGCCTGTGCGTTATGCCAGAGTGCTGCTACTGAGATTCACGAGTGGGATACGCGGATACAGTCCGTGATGACCACCGTGCCGGTGCCCGAAGGGGTGCGGGAGCGACTGCTGGCTCAGCTACTGAAGTCGTCCCCGGCAGCTGCGGCTCAGTCGATCCCGCAGGCCCCCGCGCGACGAATGCTGAAGTGGGTGGTCTCCGGGTTAAGCTTGTCGGTGGCTTTGGCAGCTGGGCTGTTTTTCTGGTCGAACTCTCCATCTCAGATGCTCACTGCGGAAGTCGGGAAATCCGCAGCGGAGATGCTCGCACGTCCGGGAACTCCACCGGCGGCGTTTGATCGCTCGTTTTCTGTGACTCTGGCGGAAGAACGCTGGCAGCGCGTGTGTCCCGCTCCGCCGGTGGGCCTCGATCTGGACGGTCGAGCCGGGCATGATGTGGCCGCATACCAAGTCCATATCCCATCGCTGCGTTTTCGCGGCTGGCTGGTGCTAGTTCCGGTGTCGCGTATCTCGGATGTCCCCGAATCGCAGGTGCCGGTCTCGCTCGACTACTCCCAAATCGCCAGCTGGCGGGACGAGAAATACGTCTACGTCTGCGTTGCCGAGGAGGGGAGCCTCAAAACCCTCATCGCTCAGTTCAGTGGAGCGTCGGCGTAGAAGGGGGCAGCCACTTCTGAATCGCCAGCCCATAATGCGTGAAGTGGATTCGGGGAATGCTGGGCCGAGTTCGGCTTGTTTACCCGTCGAGGATGATGAGTCATGGCGACTCGAAAACGCTTTCCGCGAGCCTTGAAACCGGAGCGAGTCGGCAAGTACCCGGCGGTCTCGTTTGCGGGTGGTGGATACGTTTGGGACGCGGTACTCGAGTATCGAGTCTGGTGTTGTCCAGCTGCTGGCGCACCGGATGAAGACGATGGCGACGACTACTATTTCGCGTTCGTCACGTACCCCGAAGCTAGTCGCTTCTCATCCAGTTTTTCAGGTGCGGACGAGCCGATCGCATTGATATTGCAGCTGGAATACATAGATGAACCGAGGAACGGAAAGTACATTCATATTAAGCATCGTCGAGTGACAGAATGGCCCATCGAGTTTTTGTCACGCCCAAGACGAAACAAATCGACTATTCCAGATTTTCTTTCCTCGACGGCTCCACCAAATCGACTCGACATTCTTCGCGGACATGCCAAGCAGTCGAAGAGCCGAGCCAAGCAGTGAAACCGTGCCGGATACCCCTGACGGTCTCTCTGGGCCGCCAGTGCCGGTAGGTCGGGCTGTGCTTAATCGCTCAGGTGAAACCAGACCGACCGCTACGGTTGGCCTGCTCAGGGGCCTATACATGACGCGGTACGGCTTGAGTCGTACGACGGACGTCCTCGTCCGTCGCTCTGCAAGGCATTCCTCACGGACGGACGAGGACGTCCGTCCTACGAAATGTCTCAGTGCTCCCCGCGAAAAGTAGAATCTGTGAAAATCTGCGTGATCAGTGTACCCCCTGATGGTTCTGCGGCAGAAGATCAACACGGTATGCGGCTGAGAGAGGGGAGAATAAAGGGGTCAGGAACCTTAAGTGGGCCGTTTGCATCAGTATCAGACCCAGTTTGGCTCGACGAAGGCAGTCCACTGGGGTTATGATGCAGCCGCTGAGCAATGTTCCAGCGAGGTGAGATCATGTTCGCCATCACTCCAACAACTGCATGTTTTTCAACCTCCCGGAGACAACAATGGTTCCTGACACCTTTGTTTTCCTCCCTTTGTTTTCCTCCATTGAGAATCACTGCCATGCCTGAACTACCACACTCGTTTTCTCCTGACTGCGGCACACGGCTCCAGAATTATCTGAGAGCAGAGGGATTGTCTTCACTGTCAGAGTTGCTTGCATCTCATCCAAATCGAACATACAGCGAGATTGCGAGTCTTGTAGGAAAAGTGGCCCCGATCCAATTGATCGCCATTCAATTTCAAGAAGCTAAGAAGACGGGGCGCACTCAAGATGCGGTCAAAGACTGCCTTGTCCGAAATCTCAATGAACAACTGCCCAAGGGTTGGGGTGTCGGTGAAAAAGCTGAATGGAAATCAGTGCTCGCACTGTCAAGCTGGAGTAGTGAAGTTAAAGTTACGGGTGATTGTGATTATCTGGACGCCACTCTGTTTGCGATTGTAAAGTCATTACGTGCTCTTCCTCCGCCAACTGGATGGACTCCTCTAGGCATAAACGATCCTATCATTGGGACAATTTTTGATTCATGTTGGCAATCGAAGGCGACAAGGTGAATGCCGCCCTGAGCGCGTTCTCCGCTTTGCCGGGGATCGGCGATCTGGCGGGGATCAGCAAGTTCGGGTTCAAGGGCTTTGCGGCAGCGGGGAAGTGTGCCAATGCCCTGACCGATGCGGGCCAGTTCTACAAGAACGTCCGGCGGCTGGAGCAGGGCATTCAAGTCGGGCAGGGAGCTTACAACGTCGCCCAGGGCGGCTACGACATCTACCAGAACGGTTTGAGCCTCGGCAATGCCGCGCAGGTCGGCCTAGGCCTGCTGGGGATGAAGGCCGGGATTCGCGGCACCCAGCTCCCGTGCTTCGTGGCCGGGACGCTGGTCTCGACGCCGAGTGGGCCGAAACCGATCGAATCGATCCTTTCCGGCGATTCCGTCTGGGGCTTCGACCAGCGACGCGGCCAGTGGCGCAGCTGCATGGTTTCGTACCATTCGGCGATTGCTTATGATGATCTGGTTGTCACGGTGCGGGCGAACGGGGCCGAGGTCCGGTCGACCTATCACCACCCGTACTTGGTCGTCTCTGGGGAGGAGTTAGACGCTCGCCCGGTGCCTGAGATGCTCGGCGAGTCGGGGATGGAGATCCCCGGCGTTGCAGGCCGGTGGGTGGACGCGGGGGACCTGCGGGTGGGCGATGTGCTGTTCTCGCGTGAGACCGGCACCTCGAGCGTCGAGAGCGTCGACACGGAACACCAGCCAGTCCAGGTGTTCCACATCTACGTGGAGGAACTGCACAACTACGCCGTCGGCGACGGCGAATGGTTGGTGCATAATGGGCACCGCACTCGAAATCCGGATGGCACGTATGCGTACGATGGCGGGCCGGTGGGTGGCGGGCTGACGCGGACTACATTGCGAGCGGGGTTGAGAGATGCTGTGGATGAGGCGGCGGGTGGACGGAATTCGCTGAATCAACTCACAGATGAGTTCGGTAATGCTTACAAGAATCCTCACTATGCACACAAGAAGGGTTTTGAGAACCGCAGAATCTTGGCGGCTGGGCAACAGTTGAAGCTCCGCCAGGAGCAGTTGAATGACTTCGTTAATAGTCGTCCGGACTACTTTGAGATTCAGGAAGCGGCTGAGAACTGGAGCCATGCGGGTGAGAAGCTCGGGGTTGATGATTTGGATCGCATTCTGGATGACATGCGAGTGTTCTTCAATCTGTGAGGGAAGTGTGATGGCTATGGAAGATTTGTGGCAAACAATTCGTACGGCAGTCGTTCGTGATGATATGCCCGCTCTTAAGCGGTGCATTTCTGAAGGGATTGATGTCAATCGGCTCACTACGAATGACAAATGGAATTTGCTGCATATCGCGCTTGGTGGCGTTCGAGAACTCCCTGACTCTGCCATCGTCAAGCGGTTGATCGAGGCCGGTGTCGATGTGAATGCTGCAGACTGTGATCTTTGGACGCCACTGCATTTCGCGGCTCGCACCGGGAGTGCCGAGGCGGTGCAACTGTTGCTCGATGCCGGAGCGGATGTGAATGCTCAAGACAACAAAGGCATCACGCCGTTGCATCGAGCGTTGTTGCCGAAGTACCACGTCTTT
>JANPCU010000359.1:0-4256 GCA_031431195.1 Planctomycetota bacterium
TCGAGGCCGGTCGCAAGACGCAACTGGCCGCGTTGGATTCTCATGTCGAGCAGCAGCGCTCCGAAGGAGAGCAGAAGTTCCAGTCCGTGCGAGGTCAGGCACAGTCCCATCTCGACCAGTGCCAGTCGGATCATCGTCGGCAGCAGGCGACCGCCTGGTCCGGCCTCAAAACAAAGTGGGAGCAATTTTACCATCAGGTCTCGCAGCAGATCACCACATTGCAACATGAGGCGACCACGGCCTCGCCGCCGTGGGACCGGATCGAGGCCAGCGACTGGAATCCCGCCTCGCAAGTGCCGTCGGGGTACACCATTGGCCAGCAGCGAGTGAAGCTCGACCAGTGGCCGGGGGCGGTGTCGAGTGACATGCGGTTGGCCCCGCGTACGACGGAACTCATCATCCCAGCAACCATCGAGTTCCCCACTCATGCGTCGCTGATGTTGCAGTGGAGTGGGCCGCAAGGGCGCACCGCTTCAGTGCCAGCACTGCAAGTCGCCATGCTGCGGCTGCTGACCCAGATCCCGCCGGGCAAGATTCGGTTCACGCTCATCGACCCGGTCGGGCTCGGCGAGAGCTTCGGCGGGTTCATGCACCTCGCCGATGTCGATGAACTGCTCGTGACCAGCCGCATCTGGACCGAGGCGTCGCAGATCGAGGCGCGGCTCGCCGACCTGACTGAGCACATGGAGAACGTCCTCCAGACTTATCTGCGTAACGAATTCGCCACGATCGAGGACTACAACCACCACGCGGGCGAAGTGGCCGAGCCGTATCGATTCCTCGTCATCAGTGACTACCCGGCGAAGCTCAGCGAGATCGCGGCTAGCCGACTGCTGAGCATCATCACCAGCGGACCACGCTGCGGGGTCTATACGCTGATGTCGGTCGACATGGCCCGCGACCTGCCGCAACAGCTGCCGCTGGAGACTGCCGCAGCTGCGATGTCGACCTACCAATGGACACCGGATGGATTTCGGGCTGCCGCCGCACCGCTCTCGGCGTGGCCGGTGGCATTGACTCCGCCGCCTGAGCCGGAACAGTTCACACGGCTCGTCAAGCAGATGGCGGAAGCCTCGCGCGACGCCCGCCGGGTCGAGGTCGCCTTTGACCGCATCGCGCCCAAACCCGAGGCCGTCTGGTCCAAGGATAGCCGCGCGGGGATCGACATCCCTCTGGGTCGTGCCGGGGCCACCAAGCTCCAGCACTTGAAGTTGGGGCAAGGGACCAGTCAGCACATGCTGGTCGCGGGGAAGACGGGTTCGGGGAAGTCGACGTTTCTGCACACTCTGATCGTCAACGTCGCGTTGCACTATAGCCCGCAGGAGGTCAACTTCTACCTCATCGACTTTAAGAAGGGGGTCGAGTTCAAGGACTACGCGGCCCTGCAATTGCCGCATTGCCGCGTCGTGGCGATCGAGAGTGATCGCGAGTTCGGCGTGAGTGCGCTGCAGAATCTGGACGCGGTCCTGCAAGAACGCGGTGAGCTGTTCCGCAAGCACGGGGTACAGGACATACGCGGCTTCCGCGACGCCAACCCCCATGTGGCACTGCCACGGCTCATGCTGGTGATCGACGAGTTCCAGGAGTTCTTCGTCGAGGACGACAAGCTCGCCCAGACGGCGTCATTGATGTTCGACCGGCTAGTCCGGCAGGGGCGAGCGTTCGGCATCCATGTCATCCTTGGATCGCAGACACTCGGCGGAGCTTACTCACTCGCCCGCAGCACGCTCGGCCAGATCGCGGTGCGTGTGGCCCTCCAGTGCAGTGAGGCCGATGCCCACCTGATCCTCAGCGAAGAAAACACAGCTGCCAGATTGCTCACGCGGCCCGGTGAGGCGATTTACAACGACGCCAACGGGATGATCGAAGGGAACCATCCATTCCAGGTGGCTTGGCTCCCCGATAGCCAGCGCGAGGAGTTGATCCGCCGTCTGGCCGAGCAGTCCCGGAAGGCTCAGTACAAGCTCGACACGATGATCGTGTTCGAGGGGAACATCCCGTCCGACCCGGCCCGCAACGGAGCGTTGCACCGGTTGATCGAGGGGCTCGACAACACTCCAACGAAGCGAATCACCCCGCGCATTTGGCTCGGCGACGCTGTCGAGATCAAGCAGCCGACCGAACTCTCCTTTCCCCGCCAATCGGGCAGCCACCTGCTCCTGATCGGCCAGGACACCGAAGCCGCCCTCGGGCTGATGGGGACCGCCATCGTCTCTCTGGCGGCACAAAGTGGGATAGGCTTCCAGCCTGTCATTCCTACTGCCGGTAATGGTGAGGCAGATGACAGGCTGGAAGCCTATCCCACGGCCCCACTCCTCATCTTCGACGGCAGCCCGGTCGACTCCCCCGACGCCGATCTCTGGCGGCAGATCTCGAAAGCTATCCCCGGCGTCCGCGTGGTCTCACCTCGACAGAGTTTGGAGGTGCTGCAAGACCTGACCGAGGAACTCCTGTCCCGCGACGCCGCTCGCGATACGTCCCGCCCGCCGATTTTCGTCTTCATCAGCCAGATCAGCCGCTTCCGCGACCTCCGCAAACCCGACGACGACTACAGCTTCGGCAGCAGCGGAGCGGATGCCGCGCCCTCGGGAGGGAAGCTGTTCGCGGACCTGATCGCGAACGGTCCCGAGAACGGCATCCATACGATCATCTGGTGCGACTCGTACAACAATCTGGAGCGTTGGGTCAGCCGCCAATCGCTGCGCGAGCTGGAGCGCCGCGTCCTGTTCCAGATGAACGCCACCGATTCGAGTAACCTCATCGATTCACCGATCGCCAGTCGATTAGGCACGCACCGCGCCCTACTCCACTTCCAGGAGAGCGGGGCTATCGAGAAGTTCCGACCGTATGGACTACCGAAGCCCGCCTGGCTCGACTGGGCCGCGGGTTGCCTACAACGCAGAGGACCGATGGATGAAGCCACCGACCTGGACAGCTTCATGGTGACGTGAGGGAATTGTAGCTGTGTTCGCCAGAACGCGTGCGAGCCTGCAGTGATGTTGGGCGGGACAAGCTCGGTTCGAGCGCCGGCCCACCATGTGCGACGTGGTGTCTACAGAATGGTGGGCCTGCGCCCAGAGCGGCTGGTCCCACCCTACGTGACTACGTGACAGCTTTCACTCCGAAAATTTCGTCCGCACCACCCGGTGGAAGTGCAACTCCACCTCGCGGTCGACGACGCGGCGAATGCCCTCGGAGAGGCAGGTCGGTTCGTGGTCGGATTCGCCGATGCGGATGATCTCGCTCAGCGGGGTTCCCGGGGGAACACTAAAAGTGCTTTGGTTGATGATCTGATTTCCGGCATCGAGGTCGGGGACGATGAAGTGGATCGTGGCCCCGTAGGTCAGCATGTTGCACTTGAAGGCATCGTTGTAGGGCTTGAACCCCGGAAACGGCGGCAGCAATCCATGATGCAGATTGATGATCCGTCCGCCCGCGAACTCCCAGCAAATCCCGGCGGGCAGCACGCGCATGTATCGGGCCAGCACGACGTAGTCGACATCGTATTGGTCAATCAATTGGGCCATCGCCACATAGTCGGGCTCTCCAGCTGCGTCGCCGATGTTGTGAAATGGGACATCGAATTGCTCGGCCAGACCACGGCAGGCATTGCGATTGCCGATCATCACGGCGGGGGTGGCCTTGAGGCGACCATCGCGGATGTCTCGCAGAATCGCATGCGGCGGCTCGCGGCGGTACGTGGTGCAGAGGGCGATACGAGGTGGCCGCTGGTGTTCATCTCGCGACCAAGTGCGGACCGATAACCCCTTCTCCTGGCCGATCTCCTGCATCCGCTTCCGCAAGTCGGCAATCGAGCCCGCCTCGTCCGGCCAGTCGATTCGCAGCAGCATCGCGAACAGTCGCTCCGAGTCATGGTCGTACATCTGGATTTCATAGATGTTCGCCCCAGCTGTCGTGACATGATGCACGATCGGATCAGCGAGGCCGCGATTGTCGGGACCAACGGCGGTGAGGATGACTTGCATGGGGGAGGCTCTGGAGGGAGTTCAGCTGTGTTGTGTGGGAAAAAGAGTATAGAACAGACTCGCAGCGAGCGGGAATGCCCCGTTGCAGTAGTCGTAACGGTTTCTGCCGTGTCTCTCAAACTTCGGTGAATGAGCGTGACTCGGGTTGCACGGAGACTCGGGCCTCAAGTCGGATGCATGGAGTGTCAGAATTACTCACGCGAAGGCGCGGAGACGCGAAGAAGACAAGATTCATGGCTGTTTCCTTCGCGGCTTTGCGCCTTCGCGTGA
>JANPCU010000360.1:0-12999 GCA_031431195.1 Planctomycetota bacterium
GCTGGTCAAAGAAATGAACGACCGCGTCAAAGGAAACGAGATGTTCTGGCCCCCAAAGATAACACAGGCCCCGCAAGGAGCCGAAGCCATCCTCCCACTCCGCTCCGCCGCCCTCAGCGGCGACGGCCGCCTCGTCCAACATCTCTCCACAAGACCCGGCTGCTGTGATGTCCGAAAAATGGGGGTGAAACAGGAAATCAAAAGCTGACATGCACCCGGGGAGCGGCCAGAGTTCACGTCCCCAAAGACTTCCGAAGTCTTCCGAGACTTCGGAAGTCTAGCGGGTACGTTTCCACAGACCGATCGCCTGTTGCCTCTTCATCCCCGTTCATTGGCGGTCCCAACTTTAAGCCCCGACGCACTGCGGGGAATCTCAGCTGGCTTTCCTGATTCACATGCCATCGTCGCTTCGAGACTCCGCTTGGACGACAACGCCGAAAAACCCCGCTACTATTACGACCAGAAACCATCGTTGGGGAGTGTGTCTACGTCGACGCCACTCTCCCACGTCTGAGGAACTGTATCGATGTCTGAACGCTCTCTCGCCATTCTGTTTGCCGTGCTGACGGCCATCTTCTGGGGAGTCTACGGACCGGCCCTCGGAAACGCTCGCAGCGCGTCCAAACCGCCGGAATGGAGTGCATTCAAGCCCTACCTGTTCATCGGGGTCGCCTACCTCGTCTGGGCCTGCGTGGGTGGCGCAGTGGCCATGAAGGGAATGGGGGACAACTTCTCGTTCAGTGGGAAGTTCTACCCAGCTGCGAAATGGGGTTTCCTGGCAGGCTCGCTCGGAGCCTTTGGGGCTTTGACCCTGACCTTTGCCGTCATGAACGCGGGGAAGTCTGGCTCCGGCCCCGGGCTAGTGATGCCCATCGTCTTCGGAGGAGCGGTCACAGTCACGGCGATCACGCAATACCTGATGTTCAAGAGCAAGGGGGCCCACTTCGAGCCGATGCTAGGCGTCGGGATGCTCCTGGTCGCCATCGGCATTGTGATCGTGGCTAGGAACACTTCGCACGGGGGGCACGCTCCTCCGAAGCCCGCGACACCGCCGGTGACAGCCGCTGTGCCGGATGCACCCAAGTAGTCGATTCGAGTGAGCGTCACGGCGTTCGGCCAATGGCACTGACATTGTCGCCTTTTTCACCGATTTGGGCGTCATTTTTCGGAGAAAAAGGCGACAATCTCGGTCCGCAGACCCGGCAGTCAGTGCCGTGGACGCTCGCGGCTGGCGTACACGAAGAGGAACCGGCGGCGAGTGCCGTGCCTCTCACTCAGGTTTGCACCGGAATCGAGTTCTCCTTACGCTCGATGCCGTCACCACACCCCGGACTCACGTCCGGGGCTCGCTGTCTTTCTGAATCTCAACCCTCAGAGCTTCCCATGTCTGACGCTGCTCATAGCCACAACATCGAAAGTACGCTCCACGAAACCCGCCGGTTCCCGCCGCCTGCGGAGTTCACCGCCCTCGCGAACATCAGCAGCGAGGAGCAGTACCAAGCGATGTGGAACCGGGCCAAGGATGACCCAGCTGGGTTCTGGGGCGACCTGGCCAAGGAGCATCTGCACTGGTTCAAGCCATTCGACCAGGCGATGGTCGGGACGATGCCGAATACGAAGTGGTTCGTCGGGGGCGAGACGAACGCCTGCTACAACTGCGTCGACAAGCATCTCTCGACTTGGCGGAAGAACAAGGCAGCGATCATCTGGGAAGGGGAGCCGGGCGATACCCGCGTGCTGACCTACCAGGACTTGCACCGCGAGGTCTGCAAGTTCGCCAACGTGCTGATTAAGCTCGGCGTGAAGACCGGGGACCGCGTCACTCTGTACATGCCAATGATTCCCGAGTTGACAATCGCGATGCTGGCCTGTGCCCGGATTGGGGCTACGCACTCGATCATCTTCGGCGGGTTCTCCGCTGATGCAGTCGCCGACCGCAATAACGATGCTCAGGCGAAGATCGTCGTCACTGCCGACGGGGGCTGGCGACGCGGCAAGGAAGTCCCGCTCAAGGTCGCGGTCGACGAGAGCCTCGCGAAATCGCCCAGCGTGCAGAAGGTCGTCGTCGTCCGCCGGACCGGCGGCGAGGTGCAGATGACCCCCGACCGCGACTACTGGTGGCACGAGCTAATGGACGGGGCCAGCAGCGACTGCGACGCGGTCCCGGTCGACTCGGAACACCCGCTGTTCATCCTCTACACCAGCGGATCGACCGGCAAGCCCAAGGGCGTCATGCATACCACAGCTGGGTACAACCTCGGCACCATGATGACCACGAAGTGGGTCTTCGACCTCAAGGACGAGGACACCTACTGGTGTACCGCCGACATCGGCTGGATCACCGGTCACAGCTACATCTGCTACGGGCCGCTCGCCAACGGGGCCAGCGTGGTGATGTTCGAGGGGGCTCCCAACTGGCCCGACAATGGACGGTTCTGGGAGATCATCGAGAAGTACAAGGTCAGCATCTTCTACACCGCTCCCACCGCGATCCGCGCCTTCATCAAGTGGGGCGATGAGTGGCCAAACAAGTACGATCTGTCGTCGCTGCGGCTACTCGGTTCGGTGGGTGAGCCGATCAACCCCGAAGCCTGGATGTGGTATCACAAGATGATCGGCGGCGAACGCTGCCCGATCGTCGATACGTGGTGGCAGACCGAAACCGGAGCGATCATGCTCAGCCCGCTGCCGGGGATTACCTCGACCAAGCCCGGTTCGTGTACCCGCCCGCTGCCGGGTGTCGTGGCCGAGATCGTCAATGAGAAGGGGGAACCGGTTCCGGCCAACAACGGTGGCCTGCTGGTCCTCAAGCAGTCGTGGCCCAGCATGCTGCGGACCCTTTACGGCGACCACAAGCGGTACGAAGAGGTCTACTTCGGCAAGCTGGATGGCCTGTACTTCGCGGGCGACGGAGCCCGCAAGGACGAGGACGGGTTCTATTGGGTCATGGGCCGCATTGATGACGTACTCAACGTCTCGGGCCACCGGCTGAGTACGATGGAAGTCGAGTCCGCCCTGGTCTCGCACCCCCTCGTCGCCGAAGCCGCCGTTGTCGGCTTCCCCCACGAGATCAAGGGCGAAGGCATCTGCTGCTTCGTCATCCCCAAGGGCGAGATCCCGCCGGACGAGGCCAAGAAGGAACTGATCGCCCACGTCCGCAAACAGATCGGGGCCTTGGCGACCCCCGACCAAATCCGCTTCACCATGGCCCTCCCCAAAACCCGCAGCGGCAAAATCATGCGCCGCCTCCTCCGCGACATCGCCGCCGGTCGCGAATCCGCCGGCGACACGAGTACGCTGGACGACATCAGTGTCCTGGCCAAGCTGCGGGATGATGAGGAATGAGCTAGTGCTGGGTCACGTCTTGATCTTCAGGAAAAGGAGACAGGAATGTCTGCCCCACTGCGGAGTGGCACAGACATTCCTGTCTGTGCGAACTGAAGACGGATTATCAACTGCTCGAATGGACCACCAAGTTGAACTTGCGGGTCGCTACGTTCGCCAGAACGTGGGCTGAAAGCCCACAAGCGGTCGCCGAAGCCCGCAAGTTGATGTGGGGGGACCACAAGCCTATGGCTTGGGAATGAGCAGGCCGATGCCGGAGTAGATGAACCCGGCTTTGGACATCTTGGCGGGGTTGTACAGATTGCGGCCGTCGAAGATCACTGGGGCCTTCATCTTGTGCTTCAGGTAATCGAAGTCCGGGGTGCGGTACTCGTTCCACTCGGTCACGATCGCCAGGCAGTCGGCACCGTCGACGGCATCGTAATGGTGGGTGTGGTAGGTCAGCTTGCCGCCGAAGATCTCTTTGACGTTCTCGATCGCGACCGGGTCATTGACGTGGACTTCGGCTCCGGCACCGAGCAGCTGTTCGATGAGGACGAGGGCTGGGGCCTCGCGAATGTCGTCCGTCTTGGGCTTGAAGGCCAAGCCCCAGAGGGCGATTTTCTTGCCCTCGAGGTGGCCGCTGAAGTGTTCGCGGATTTTGGAAAACAAGACGTTCTTCTGCTGGTTGTTGACGTTGTCGACCGCCTCCAGCATGTGCAGCTTCATCCCCGTCTCGCGAGCGACGCTGAACAACGCGCGGACATCCTTCGGAAAGCAGGAGCCGCCGTAGCCGACGCCGGGGAACAGAAACGCAAAGCCGATACGTTGGTCGTGGCCGATGCCGCGCCGCACTTCGTTGATGTCCGCTCCGACACGCTCACACAGGTTCGCCATCTCGTTGATGAAACTGATCTTGGTGGCCAGCAGACAGTTGGCGACATACTTCGTCATCTCCGCACTTTCGAGGCCCATGGCCAGGAATGGCTTTTCGGTGCGGAGGAATGGCTTGTAGAGTTCCTGGAGAACGTCCGCTGGTTCAGGACGGTCCGAGCCCACAACGACGCGGTCGGGCTTCGTGAAGTCATCAATGGCGCAGCCTTCCTTGAGGAACTCGGGATTCGAAGCGACATCCACATCGCGCCCGAGCAGCTCCTTCAAGCGGTTAGCGACCTTGCGATTGGTGCCAACCGGGACCGTGCTCTTGATCACAACCACCACGTCTTTGGAAAGATGCGGGGCGATGGAGTCGGCAGCTGCGAACAAGTATTTGAGGTCGGCTGATCCGTCTTCGCCCTGCGGTGTGCCGACGGCGAGGAAGACACAATTGGCGGTGGGGACGCACTCGGAGACCTGAGTGGTGAACTTCAGGCGGCCATGAGAGACATTACGAGTCACCATTTCGGTGAGACCGGGCTCGTAGATTGGAATGTCGCCTTGGCGAAGTCGCTCGACTTTTTTATGGTCGATATCGACGCACACGACCTCATTGCCGCTGTCTGCAAAGCACGTTCCGGTGACGAGGCCCACGTACCCCGTGCCGATCATGACAATTCTCACAACTCATCTCCTGGCGTGCGGGGCGAGACCCCGTGACAGCGGCTCATCGCGACTTTCCACAAATTAGTATATCACGAAAGCATTGCGTGGGTTGAACGGGGGACTGGATCCCGGGTGATGAGGCGGAGTCTGCTCCTTTTGACACAGGCCTGATCGCTACAAGTCGATTGAAAAGAAAAACCCGTGAAACCGGGACAGGGCCTGTCCATGATTTCACGGGTATGAGCGAACGGATCGACTCGAATTGTTGGACCGTTAGAAGTGGAGTGTTCCACGGCTCACGGGTCTAGCGAGCCTGGATGGAGATCCAGCCATCACGAGCATCAATGCTCAGGATGCTCAGGCGAATCGTCTTACCCTCGATGGTCTGGTTAAATTCCCCTTTCAGGGTCTTATTCTCACCCATGGCGGTCTGGATGTACTGGATCATGACCTTGGACCGGATCACCTGGCCATCTGGGTCAACAACCTTCACGAATCCGCGTTCCATGAAGACTTGATTCCCCTCGACTCGAAAGGTGAATGGCACGGTGATGGTCTGGACGGGAATCGGATCTCCGTTCTCGGGGATCAATCCTGCCCGAATGATGATCTTGATTTTCCCGCCGTCCGCTTGCATGCGGATCGGGTCCACAGTGTCGAAGACCAATTTGCTGTTGGATGGCTGGCTGGCTGCGGCCTCGCCGGACCCCTTCAGATCGATCGTCTTTCCGAACAATTTGCTGAGGCGCTCCTCGAGATGCTCACGGACTTGTGTGTCCGTCATCGTCTGGCCCGCGAAGTCGAACCGCTCCGCAAAGTTGCTCATCAGGCTTTCGTGAGTCTGGATGAGTACGCCATTGGTGGGCACCGAATAGTTCGGCGCTGGATTTGCGCCCCCGAGTTCGTTCGCTTCCATCAAGCGGGTACGGACCAGAACCTCGCTGTCGGTGCTGCTCCAGTGCATGGCATCCGGGTACATCCCCTGCTCGCGCAGCGGCCCCCAGACTCGGGATTCGATTTCCAAGGTTGCCTTGTCGAACTTCGACCGGGACTCGTTGTCCAAGCGAGGCCCAACCTCGTCACGGATCTGAGTCGAAGTGTAGGCATTCGCCTCGCCCGTCTTCCCTTGAGCGACATCCAGAGCGATCCCGTCGGCGATGCGGCCAATGATGGGAATCCAACTCTGTCGAGCGCGAGCGCTATAGATATTCGTACTGGCATTCACTCCCACCGTTGCGGGCGTCGTAGAGAACGACCGGCCATCGAAGAAAATACCCTTCTCGGCATGGAACTGGTGGTTTCCCGTGGCAAACACCGTCGCTTGGGAAGTCGAACCCGTGGTGTTCGCATTGATTTGACCATCGACCGACAACTGAATGAAGGCCGTATCACCGCTCGGACGCAAATCGACATTGATCGAGGTATTTGTGCATTGAGACCCATTGACGCGGGCTCCCATGACGCACTGATTGATCCACGAGGAATCGTTGCGGCTCTCGCCCATCACACGCTGCAAGAGCCCCTCGGAGGCGACCACTCTCAGGTTGTAGTTGTAATAGTGATTCCTCATCAGAGAGGACAGCCGGGCTCCGCCGTCTGGGGCGAAACTCTTCAGGCTCACATAGGCCGCACGAGTCTGCTCAGCCGCAGCTGTCGACCCACTCTCCTCGAACTGATCGATGGCGGTCAGGAATTGTCCGGCGAGCTGACGTGCGGGGTCGGTGGTCGCGCCCTCTACAGGCGAGGTGATTGCCTGCGTCAGCGCGCTCAGGGCGGAATTCAATCGCACCAACGACGAGCGAGACAGAAACGACTTTTGGGCGTCATTCCATTCGACAGCCGGGCTCAGTTTGCGAGTCACCTTGGCCAGTAGTTCGACGGATGAGGGGGAATTGTCACTCGTGTTGGCGGTATTGGCGAGTGCATCGAGTTCCAGATAAGGCACCCACAGGTCGCCGCCCTGAAAGGTGGAGATGTCCGATCGCACGTTGGCGATGGCTGACTTCAATTCGGAATAGCAACTGTCGGTTCGCAACTTCTGCCCGACTTGCGGGTCCGCTTCCAACACATCAAGCACAGCGGAGTAAACATCCAGTCGGCGATTCAGTCGTCCGTGCAGGTCCGCCAAGGGACCGTGAAGTTGTGTGAACGAACTATCCTTCAGAGCGATCTCCATCACCATCGCCTTGGATTTCAGCTGAGCCAGCAGGCTTCGCTGAGCGACAATATCCATGGCTTCGTCGGAATAGAGCTGCTCCACAAGGGCGTTGGTCTCAATGCCCCATGCCGCCCAATTGCCGTCCAATAAATCGAAGTCTTCCGACTTCAGGCCCGCAGGAGACTTACCGGGAACTAAGCCTCGAAGTCCAAGCCCTGTCGGCTGAGCATCGACGGCCCAAGACGAAGCGGTGGCAAACAGCAGACAAATCGCGCCACCTCGAATCCAGCGTTTGGCTTGACCTGCTCGGCGTTCTTGGTTCTGAATCATGCTTGCCAATGTCCCTTCAATGAGGCTGAATCTTACCCGAGCGGAGAGTCAACCTGCGAAATGTATCGCCTGACCCGCCACTGGAACCTGCGAGCGGAGCGACCGAGCCCCACTGCTTGAGTCACTCCTGAGAGGAATCCCCGTTACAGCTAGATCGGTCGGTTAGCCTCGCTTGATAAAGACATACTACGGAGACTGTGCAATCTATTCAAACCCCACAGTCGTCAAACTCCGAGAAATCGTTAATTCTTCATCTTGCCGATCCTCTCGACTGCTGCCACAAACCTGTCCGTCCACAGCGCTGATGAGTGAGTGCGAGACGCACTTGGTGATTGTTCCCGAGGATCGTTCGGCGTATTCCTCAAGAGCTGGTGATTCTTTGCGCTGACAATGAAGGCCGTGGCTGCACCTGATCCGGGGGGAGTCTGGTGCGGGACCAGCGTCATCACGGCGACGGACGTGTTCCTCGGGTCGGTACGGCAGCTTTCTGTCAGGCGAAGGAAAATAGAGTGGAAACGCAGAGGGCGCGGAGGACGCGGAGAATCTTTCGGGGGATGAGTGAGGCTACCTCCCGGTCGACTTCACGTCTCTGCTCTGCTCTTCCTCGGCGCTCTCAGCGTCCTCTGCGTTTCACACTTCCCCTGATTGGAGGCTGGGCGGAGTTCCGTGTGCCAGCGCTGGGGCGGCAAAGTGTGTCTCGCACTCTTGAAGAGATGAAGAGACGCGATGTCAACATCGACATTGCCTCCGGGCGTCGATTTCCATTAGAACCAGTTTTCCCCGGACGCCCTGTTACGGGGCCATTGAATTCACACCACCGCGGAAAGGAGTCCGCTCTGATGGCCCACACGGTTGCCGAATTGGCCAGCCTGATTCACGGAGATGTCACTGGCAATGCTCGCCTGGTGATCGTGGATGTCGCTGCGCTGGATTGCGTGACCTCGCAAACCGTAACGTATGTCGAGAACTCACGGCGTCTCAAGCGGCTGGCGGGACTCACTCCCGGAGCATTGATTGTCCCCCGTGATACCCTCGAGGCTGCTCAGAAAGCCCTCGACTGTCCACTGATCGCCGTCGACGATCCTCAAGGGGCGTTCATTGCCCTCATGATACACTTCCGACCGATTCCGGTTCGCGAGACGACGGGCATTTCGCCGCAAGCTCTGATTCATCCGACAGCTGTGATTGCAGCGAACACGAATGTTCATAGTTCTGCCGTCATTGAAGCGGGAGTCACGATCGGCTCGAACTGCGACATCCATGCTGGAGTCGTCGTCCGTCGTGGTTGTCGCGTCGGTGATGAAGTCACGCTGCACCCCAATACGGTTCTCTATCCCGGCATGCAGATCGGTTCACGAGTGATCATTCATGCCAATGCAGTCATTGGGGCCGATGGATTCGGCTACCGCTTTCAGCTGGGGCAGTTCATTCGCATTCCTCACACGGGGACGGTGGTCATTGAGGACGATGTCGAGATCGGTGCTGGAGCGACCATCGACCGTGCAATGGTCGGCGAAACACTGATCGGTCGCGGCACGAAGATCGACAACATGGTGATGATCGCCCACAACTGCCGCATCGGGAAACACAACGCGCTCGCCTCACAGGTGGGATTCGCTGGTTCAGTCATTACCGGCGATTATGTCCGCTGTGGCGGACAAGTCGGCGTCGCGGATCACTTGCGGATTGGAGAAAAAGCCTCGCTCGGTGGCAAGGCGGGCGTCATGGCCGACATCGAAGCGGGCACCACCCAGTACGGGATTCCCGCTCGCCCTGACAAAGAGCAACTTCGCATCCAACTGGCCCTGCAACGACTCCCGGAACTCGTGAAAAGAGTTCAGGAGCTCGAGCAGAAACTCGGAGAACTGTCCCCCAAGAACGACGCCGCCTAGACTGAGCGGGAAGACTCCCGAGAAGCCGAATCTGGCCACTTCACATCAGAGCTTCTGCGTGAAGAGGCAGGTTCCACAGGCGACTGACACTTTCCCCAGCTACACTACCTGTCACCGTGCGATGGTCGCACGGGTTCGATTCCCCCACTCAGGAGTGGTCCCATGTCCGCCAGCATTCTGATTCAGGACGAACTGGAGATCCCCGCCGGCTTGGACACACTCGCGGACTTTCGTCGTTGGGCGATCTCGGATGAGTTTCCCGAGCTGGGTCGCATCGATTTCGTGAATGGACGAGTGGAGATCGACATGAGTCCCGACAATCTCTATTTCCATTCGGCACCGAAAAGCGAAATCGGCCGAATGATCGGCAATCGCCTGAAGTCGACCAAACGTGGGCAGGTATTCGTCGACAAATCTCGCGTCAGCGTCCCCGACGCCCAGCTGAGTGCCGAGCCAGACGTTGTGGTGGTACTGGATGATTCCATTCTCTCGGGGCAAGTGCGATTGGTTCCCACGGCGGGAAACGCACCGGGCAGTTTCATTGAGTTTGAAGGGCCGCCCGACTTGGTGGTCGAGGTGGTCAGTGATGCCTCACGAGTCAAGGACACCAAACGTCTCTTCTCGGCCTACTTCGCCGCCGGTGTGACTGAATACTGGTTGGTCGATGCGCGTGGTCCGGAGTTGCGGTTCCTGATCCATTCACGAGCCATTGACCAGTTCGAACCGGTGGCAGTCGACCTTCACGGAAACCAAACCTCGTCGGTGTTGAGTGCCCATTACCGCTTGGAGCGGAGCACTCGTCCCGCTGGTCAATGGGACTACGAATTGGTGGAAACTGCCTTGATTTGACCACGGCTCTCGCTTGTGCTCAGGACATTCCCTCACTCATGACAACCTCTTCGACCATCCCGATTCGCCCCGCCCAGCGAGAACGCATTGGCCTACTCGCGGGCTGGGGGCGGTTCCCGATTGTCTTTGCCGAAGAGGCCCGCCAGCAAGGCTACTCGGTCTATTGCAACGCCATCGCGGGCATGGCCGACGATGACATGGGCCAGTATTGCGACAAGGTGCAGTTCACTCCACTCGCCCGGCTGGGTTCCGCCATTCGGTTCTTTCGCAAGCACCGGGTCGACCGCGTCGTCATGGCGGGCAAGGTCAACAAGCAAGTCCTGTTCGACCCCTGGAGGCTCTTCCGACTCCTGCCCGACATGCGGACCCTGCACATGTGGTTCCGCTATGCCACCACCAAGGCCGACGACACCCTTCTGCTCGCTGTCATTCGCGAGTTCGAACGCGATGGCATTCACTTTGAGTCCGCGCTCACCTTCTGTCCGGAGCTACTCGTGAAACACGGATTCCTCACCAAGCGTCAACCCTCAGCCTCCCAGTGGAAAGACATCCGCTTCGGTTGGGATCTCGCCAAAGAAATGGGCCGACTCGATATCGGCCAAACCGTCATCGTGCAAGACACAGCTGTCATCGCCGTCGAGGCGATCGAGGGCACTGACCAGTGCATCCGCCGCGCGGGGACTCTCTGCAAGCGCGGCAATCTAGTCGTGATCAAGGTGGCTAAACCTCGCCAGGATATGCGGTTCGATGTCCCCACGGTCGGCATCCAGACCCTGCAAACGATGCAGGAGGCCGGGGCCCGTGTCTTGGCCATCGAAAGCGGGATGACGATCCTGCTCGACGAGGCCGAAGTCCTCGCGATGGCCGAGCGGCTCGGTATCGCCATCGTGTCACTCAAGTCCGAAGAGATTCAGCTCCGCGTGGCGTCGTAACCCTCTGGACTTCACACGGTCCCCCGTGTTTCGTAGCTGCCCCGCGCTGTGGGCGGACGCAGGTCAAGTCGCCGACGTGCAGGTGAGACATGGCGACGAGAGAGTGCCCGGATTTCCCGTTGTGCAGTCTGAGAATCGCCGACCAGGGCCCAGAGCCCTTCCGGCAAGTCCAGGGATGTGTCCGAAATGATGCTCATTCTTCTGAGATGGCTGTCGTGTATTGGTCCGGGGGGCTGACCATGAAATGAGTCAGGCACAAGTGCCCAGCGGTGCGGTTCAAGAATCGCAGTGACATCAATGGACTTCTCCGAGGTCTCTCGGAGGCCAGCGTGATGCCCCCGCGCTCCGCATATACTTTACGCGGTACGGATTGAGACGTACGACGGACGTCCTCGTCCGTCGCTCTGCAAGGCTTTCCTCACGGACGGACGAGGACGTCCGTCCTACAAAATGTTCTCAGTTCTCCCCGAGAGACGTATAAACACTCACCGAGAACACCCCCAGCCCACGCGTCGATCATGTCTCCGCCGTCGCGACTTTATCACACGCTGAGTGAACCCAGCTGTGAATGTCGAGTTCGAACTCGGAGGGGGCTCGACAGACTTTCGTCTGCTGCTCGCTCAGAAGAATCCCTTGCCGCCGCCGCTGGGGAGTAACGGCGGCAGTTCCTCACCGTCAAAGGTCGAGGGGTCGTTGCTCAGAATCGGGATCTCTTGAGGTTGCGGGGCTGTCGGATCGATGTCGAGCAACAGGGGGAATTTGTGACGATCCAGTTTCTGAGCGGACTTAATTGATCTGGCATAGTCGGGATTCAAGGAGCGAGCGACGGGGCGAATCAGTAGCTGTCCCTCGCTGGCCTCTGGGGCCTTCTCGACCACGTAAAACCATTCCGCAGTGAGTCGCAGGGAACCGACGGGCAACATCAATGTGTCGACGCGCGAGTTGAGGTTGACCAGTCGATCCACATCCTCAATGTCGAGGTCACGATTCGTGCGTGTCCCTTGGCCAAACTGAGCGAGAGATTGTTCTGTCTCCCGGAGTTCGATGAGACTCGCATAGATGCCGTCTCGTCGAATCACGACGGAGACCGTCTCTTCCGGCCCCTTCCAGTCTCGCTTGTCGAGTTTGACCTCGGAATGACTGGAGTATCGCACCAGCAGGACCGGCTCTCCCGTGGGGGGCTTGTGGTCTGCCGTGAGCCAATCCCAGGTCTCCCAATCGGGTGCAGGAACGTCGAACTTCACCTGCCCCACGGGTGGTACACCCGGGACGACGATTTGCAGATCGATCGGCCTGTCAGGTCGCAAGTTGACCTGCTCTTCCAGCGTTCCTCCGATCGACTCGATTCTCAGGTGGTAGATCCCGTAAGGCAGTATGCCAAAGTCCGCGATTCCATGAAGGTCTGTAGTCTCTGAAAGATCACCGAGTTGAAACCCTTGGACTCCAGGATGTTGATCCAGATAAACCACTTGGCCAATCACGGGTAGGCCGTCGTGTGTCTTCTGGCATAGCGAGAATTTCACGGGGACGAATTCAGGGCGGTGGGGAGGTGACTCAACAGCCTGCTCCTTTCCCATCCGCTCCAAGATCTGTTGTGTTGCCCTCTGGTTCTCATCAATCACCGCTGTCAGTGATCGCGACAAAACGGTCATCCAACCGACCAGAGCGATCAGCCCCACAGCCACCGCTCCGAGCATCACACGTTGAGTCATGAGTCGCCCCTTCATCGCATCGAACCACAAGCGCCGAGCCACGCTGGCCGGGTCGCCGAACCGCTCAATCACTGACTGCCAGACCGTGACCGCGTCCGCAGGTTGGCCATTCAACTTCAACCGCCGACGCTCTCGCTCCACCGCACAATCGAGGTGATCTCTTAACTCATCCAGGATGTCACTGCGCAGCTGGGCCGGTTCCTCATCATGAGGCGGCGGGAACTTCGCGGAGAGATCGTGGTTCATGGGAGAGTTTGATG
>JANPCU010000361.1:0-129159 GCA_031431195.1 Planctomycetota bacterium
ACCATCTATCGAGAGTCTCGCACAGGCTTGTAGAAACCGCTCGATTGCCAGCTGGGCCTCGGCCTGCGCGACCCGCTCCGCGCGGAGACTCGTCATCAAGACTTCAGCGGGGCCGGAGAGAGGAACGAGAGGCATCGTGAGAGGACTTCAGTCTAAAACAAGGCGAGCCCCCGGCGTGAGCCGGGGTGTTTGGGCCAGAGAACATCCGCTGTCACCGTAAACTGCGAACAGGCACTCTACAGTCAAAGAATTGTTTTCGAGGCGACGCGGTCGGGTTCTGACACCCCGGCTAACGCCGGGGGCTCGCCAGTTGGTCACTGACGACGAATCGCCTCGAATACGGCTCGCAGCAAAATCCGACTCCCAATCGGCAGCGCCGCTTCATCCATGTCGAAATCGTTCGAGTGCAGCGGTGGGCTCGGAGTCCGACCCGGGATCGCGGCTCCCAGTCGCAGCATGGCTCCCGGTGTCTGGGCCATGTACCCGCCGAAGTCCTCGGCCCCCATGCTCGGCAACTCGACGATCTGACACCCCGCTTCGCCGACGACTCCGCGCGCGGCCTCATGCAGGCAGGTCATCGCCGCGTGATCGTTGATCACCGCATCATCATCGGCGGGAATCGTCAGCGTGATCCGCGTCCCACTCGCAGCTGCGACTCCATCCAGGATCTCTCGCAACCGTCGCTGCATCGTCTGGCGAGTCGCCGCATCGGTGGTCCGCAGCGTGCCCAAGATCTCGACGCGGTCGGGAATCACGTTGCAGGCCTGCCCCCCGGACAGCTTGCCTATGCTGAACACCGCCGGGTATCGACAGTCCACCGAACGAGGGAGCCAGTTGTAGAGGGCCGTCACCAGTTGGGCCGCCGTGGCGATGGTGTCATCGGTCTGGTTCGGTCGAGCGGAGTGACCACCGCGCCCTGCGATAGAGATATGCACCTCATCACAGTTGGCGGTCAACGCCCCATACCGAACACCGACTTGCCCGGCGAGACGCTCAGGGTCGACATGCAGAGCGAAAATCATCTGCGTGTTGTCGACCGCCCCTTGGGCCACCATCGCGCGGGCTCCCCAAGAGTTCTCTTCCGCAGGCTGGAAGATCACTCGCAGGCGACACCCCATTTCCAGTTGAGCGAGATGAGCCGAGGTCGCTTTCGCCGCCAGGATCGCCCCCAGTGCCATCGTCGCATGGGCATCATGCCCGCACGCATGACAGCGCCCGGCCACCTGCGATTTGTAATCACAGGTCTTCGCATCGAGGATCGGCAACGCATCGATATCGGCCCGCAGTGCAATCCGGGGGCTCGTCGCGTCGCACTGGCCCCAGTCGAGATCGGCGATCACCCCCAGCCCGCCATCCGCTAGTCGAGCTGGGATACCAGCGGCCTCCAGCTGAGCGAGCAGGTACTTCGAGGTCTCAATCTCCTGGCAACTCAGCTCCGGGTGTTGATGCAGATGCCTGCGGGTCTCGATCAGCTGGGGCGTGAGTCGAGCCACCGACTGGTCGATCTCCTCATGAAACTTGGCAACTGCTGCTGGCGGAAATGTCAGTGTCATGCTCGTCCCTTGACACCACCTGCAACAGACCCAGAGTTTACCGGTTTCCAGTAGAGTGGTATCGTGTCATACTGAAGGGTTGTCCGGAAGTTTGCCACTCCAGTCAGAGTGATCAGTATCGCTCCCCATCAGTCAATCCTCAAGGCATGAACCGTCTGACTCCTGACATCAGTGAACCGCTTCTCAGACCCGATGGTGTGACATGGCAGACTTGCTCTCCAGAATTACGATTGACCCCACCATTTGTCACGGAAAGCCGTGTGTGAGAGGGCTGCGTTACCCGGTGGAAATGCTCCTGGAATTGTTGAGTTCGGGGATGACCATCGAAGAGGTTTTGGAGGACTACGAAGACTTGGAGCGTGAGGATCTCCTCGCGGTATTGAGGTTTGCCACTCGGCTGAGCCAGACCAAGCGGCTCCATATGGTGGAGCCATGAAATTCTTGGTTGACGCCCAACTCCCGCGTCGACTCGCCGTGTGGCTGAACAATGCGGGCCATCTCGCGGTTCACACACTTGAGCTTTCCGAAGGGAATCGAACATCTGACATGCAAGTCGTCGATTACGCCGATCAGGAAAAGTCAGTGGTGATCAGCAAGGATGCCGATTTCGTGAATTCGCATCTCCTGCAGGGGCGACCGGACCAGTTCTTGCTGATCTCCGCAGGAAACATCAGCAATCGAGACTTGGAACGGTTGTTCATGCCGCTCCTCCCGGAAATCGTGAGCGCGTTTGAGAGCAGTCACTTCCTCGAACTCGGGATCGAGGGACTCGTGATTCGTGGTTAGACCGAGGAGGGCAACGGTCACGAGTTCCTCTTCTGTGTCACTCAACATCCGCCCTACACATATTCCTGGGTCGTCGGCTTGATGAGCAGTTCCGCCACATGAGCCCGAGGCGGCAGCGCGGCCACGGCCACCAGCACCAAGGCGATGTCCTCCGGCTGAAGAATCTTCGCCCGATGTTCCTTGCTGACCGGGACCGGACGGGCATCCAGGATCGGCGTCTCCACTTCCCCGGGATAGACATTGGTCACCCGAATTCCGTTATTCCGCTCTTCCACCCCGACGGTGGTTCCGAGAGCTGTCATCGCAAACTTGGATGCGCTGTACGCCACCCCGCCCAGAATGCTGGCTCGCAGCCCCGCGATCGACGAGACGTTGATGATCAACCCATCCTTCCGCTCTCGCATCTGCGGCAGCACAAAGTGCATCGCGTTGAACGCCCCTGTCGCGTTGACCAGCATCAGCTTGTCCCAGTCCGCCGGGTCGAGCACGTTCATCGCCCGCTTCGGAATGTTGATCCCGGCACAGTGAATCAGGATGTCAATCCGCCCCAACTCTTTCGTGGCCCACTCGATCAACTCGCGCGCCTCGTCCCGATTGGCGACATCGGCCGCATGACAGAGAATCGTGTTCTTCCCCGTGAACTTGGCAGCTGCCTCGCCGAGCTTCTCGATCCGTCGACCCGAGATGGCGACTTGCGCCCCGGCTTCGGCAAAGGCGATGGCACACCCCGCTCCAATGCCGGTGCCGCCGCCGATGATAAGAACTGTCTTGCCTTGCAGGATCATGGAATGCCTTGAGGGAAGGATGAAGGGGACGTGGGAACGGCTTCCAGCCTGTCATGCGGTGAGAATTCTGACAGGCTGAAAGCCGATCCCACTACCAACGGAGCGGAACCAGCCAGCCCCCGGCCAGCAAGACCCCCAACCCGATCAGAACCAGACCGAATGCCGCCAGAATGACCCGTGACTTGGCAACCCCGAAGGCGTCGACCAGTGTCCGCCCCTTGGGGGTCTCCACGAGCAGCCAGTCTCGGTTCCAGAGCAGGGTGCCGCCAATCAGTGCGGTGCCGATTCCGAAGATCAGTGATTCTCTAGGCATGCAGGCATTCTATCGGGTCGAGAAGCGGTCAGCTATCTGTGGTCAGCCAGTAGGCGACGTATTCACCATTCGGTGGAACCCTGCTTCGTCCGCACCCACCGCGAACTCACTCGCA
The DNA here is from genome assembly GCA_031431195.1 of Planctomycetota bacterium. Lineage (GTDB taxonomy): Bacteria > Planctomycetota > Planctomycetia > Planctomycetales > Planctomycetaceae > TH-plancto1. Next base: position 3,553 of record JANPCU010000361.1, read on the forward strand.
ATCCCTTCGAGTCCCTCCGCACAGTCCGCACTCAATCGCCCCATTGATCCAATTCCCTACCGAGGGGCGGTAATCAGGTACGACATCCACTCGGACTCGGAGCCGAGAGTCGTTGTTCGATGACTGTCCCGCAGCGCCGCAGGGCGAACAGCTGTGGCCCGGGATTCAGCGGCGGAGTCATCTCTCTCAACAACTCGGCTGTGCCGTCATTCGTTTGCCGAATGAACCACTCGCGCACAGCTGTGGCTTCCTCGCGACCACCGGGATGTCCGGGATAGACCACGACCGTCAGTACACCACCGGGAGCGAGGCCATCAATGGCAGCGCCTAGCGCGATCAGTGTCGTCGCCGTCGTCGTGATGCAACTCTGATCGGATCCGGGAAGATACCCTAGGTTGAACATGATCGCAGCGATCTGACCACGAGATGCTGTGGGGAGGTGACTTCCCATGTCGGTATGACTGGCTTCGACGCAGATCACCCGAGGTCGATGTGCATCGGCTGGCCCTTGAGGTGCAACAGGCGAGGCACCGTTCGCGGACCTCAATCTCAAGTCGACAGAGATCGACCGCTCACGCAACCGAGACGCCGTTCGCTGCAAAGCCGCCGCCTGGATATCAAAGGCCCAGACCGTTCCCGTCGGTCCCACCAGATTCGCCAGAAACGCGGTGTCGTGCCCGTTCCCCGCAGTCGCGTCGATGGCGAGGTTGCCGCGCACCAGCGCGGTGAGCAGTTCGTGTGCTTGCTGAGTGACGGGAGTCATGAGGGACACGCGGGCCAGGGGACGCGAATTTGAAGATCGACCTCTCGGTCCAGAGGCATGTGCTGCACGAGATGCAAAGCGAACTGTCTTGCCAAAAACGGAGCCTGCAACGAACCCTTCGAGCCCAGTCCATTGAAGTACCCCAGCTGCGGGGATCGCGGGTGCAGGCCAATCACGGGGGTCACATGCTTGAGGATCGGTCGCACGGCGGCCTGATGTTCCACGATCGTGTAGGGCAGATACAGCAGCTTTTCCAAGGACGCGATGAGCGAGCTGCGGCCTGCTGCCGTCGGCCCGGCGTCGAGCTGGTCCCAGTCATACGTGGCCCCGACGCGATACCACCGTGGTTGGCCCTCGGGATGAGAGCGCCCCGGCGCAATCCATACGCCCCCGTGAATGATCCGCTCCTCGTTCCAGTCCGGGATTTCCACAATTAGCATCTCGCCCCGCGCGGGTTTGAACTCGACTTTCGAGAACCATGGATTGGAGCGAGCCGCGACTCCCTCGCAGAAGATGAGCGTTCTCGCTCGCAGGTTCCAGCGTGGCAGTTCGACACAATTCAGAGAGCGAAGCCCGTGCGGTAAGCACACTGCTGCTCTGCCCAGTGACTCAGAATTCTGCCCCCTCTCCCCCACGATCGGGGTGGCTTTGCGTGTGGACTTGGCTGCGGGGGAGAGGGGACCGGAATGGTTTCCCCGTGCATCCCGGCAATCCGGCTCGGCGGGAGCCTCGCCCTCCCCGACCGCGCCCTCCCGCACGAGTCGTACATCATCCGGCAACGACAACTCCCCCGTCACATACCGCCCCTCGCGAACCCAGACCTGCCGAGACCGCGACAGAAATTCCGACACGTCTAGCTGCCCGCCTTGGAGTAATTCACAACTGCCCAGTGGTGCCGAGACTCCTGCGGGGATTTCCGTGACCTCTCGAAAGAGTCCAGCATAGGCAGAGTCTTGCATTCGCTTCTCAAAATACTCCCGCTCCGTTTCAGTACTGAACACCTTGACCATCGAGGTATTCCGCAACAACGAACACCCCAGTTCGCTTTCAATGCGGCGATAGAACTCCCAGGCCGCCGCCCGCAATTCCTCGAACCGCCAAGCCTTGACTAGCCGCTGCCCCGTCACCGGAGTGATCAACCCAGCTGCGATGCGTGAGGAAGTCACAGCGGCCTCGCGGTCGACCACGTGGACACTCGCCCCAAACGCCAGCAGTTCCCAGGCCAGGCACGTCCCGGCGAGTCCTTGCCCCACGATGATGTAGTCGACTTCGTTCATGCCGGGATGGTAACGTGCCGTAGCGACGGACGTGACACTGATTGACGGTTCCGTGATCACATTCGCGAGGTGCAGAGCGAGCCCCCGGCGTGAGCCGGGGTGTTCGGTCGCGAGAACTTCCGCTGGCCCAGTGGACTGTCGCGACCTGATCAACCGGAATCAAGTCGATTCTCGGGGCGGGGCTGTCGGGCTCGAACACCCCGGCTCACACCGGGGGCTCGCCGGAGTGTCTCACTCCACGCCGCGCGACGTATCACGATCAGTGACTTCGCGGCACCATTCTCAAGGATCGTTCGATGGCCTATAGCACTCACTTGGCAGAACGCATCCGCGCGGTCTTAAAGCGTCAGCCGGGTATCACGGAGAAGAAGATGTTCGGCAGCGTCTGCTTCCTGCTCCACGGGAACATGCTGGTTGCCATCTGGGTGGACGGCCTGGTCGCGCGGCTCGGCCCGGAGGTGGGAGTCGCCGCCTTGGCTCAGCCGCATGTCCGCCCGATGGACCTCACCGGTCGGCCCATGAAAGGCTGGGTGATCATCTCCCCCGCAGGAATCGCAGCTGACTCCGACCTCCAGAGCTGGATCCAGCTGGCCATGGAGTTTGTCAAGGGGTTGGATCGGAAGGGAACACGTTCCACAATCCATCGCACTCGGAAAGCCGAACCTTGAGGTTGGAATTGAACAGTCGAGCGGCGCGTGGAGCTACCCGCCATACATCCGAACTTCGGATGCTTGGCGGATATCTTCCACGGGAGGCCGCTGGCTGCACCGATTCGAAGAGTTGGCCTGGGGAAGGTCTCTCTGTCGCTGAGCGACATGATTTATGATCGCAAGTGTGTGCCTCTCTAAAGTCGGTCGAGCAGAGTTTCTGCCCCCCTCTCCCCACGGGCGACTCGGCTTTCGGCGAGGACTCGACTGTGGGGAGAGGGCCGAGGTGCGGGGGCAGTACGGTCGGTGTGGCCCCCTCACCCCCACAAAAGTCCACTCCGAAAGACGGGGCGAGCGCGGAGGAGAGGGGGCCAGAATCTGGCCGCCACCTTCTTTTCTGATGCATCCATGATCTGATCGCGGAACTTCCTGTCCGCCGATGTACTTTGTTGACTTGGCGGGTCTATAATAAGGTGTTGATGCCTCGCGCGGGTTGTTTGACACCCTCCTCACCCGCCACTTTCGGCTCCTGGCCGCTCTTCCCGGAACCCCATCGTGAAATTCCGCCCTGTTCTTGCTGCCGGAACTCTGGTTCTACTCAGCTGTTGCAGTCTCTGGCTGGCGGGCTGCAAACCCGCTGAGGGGATTCATCAAGTCCGCGTGCCGGCGGAGGTCTCTGAGCGCCGCGGCACGAAGCCGACACTGCCAGCGGCGACGGACGAGGCCTCAGAATTGGGCGGTCTCAAATACAAGACTCCCGCGGGCTGGGCGGTGAAAGCGACCGGGCCGATGCGGTTGGCGTCACTCGAAGTGGTGGACGGCGAGCAGAAGTGCGATGTCAGCATCTCCAAACTCCCTCCCGGTCAGCCGGTCCTCGAAAACGTCAATCGCTGGCGTGGGCAGCTCAAGCTCGGCCCGACCACCCCGAGCGAGCTGCAGCTCAAACCGATCCAGTGCGGAGGCCATGACGGCCAGCTGGCCCAACTGGTCGGCAAAACCGACTCGATACTGGCAGTCATTGTCCCGCAACCGGATGCCACTTGGTTCGTGAAGTTGCAGGGGCCGAATGCCCTGGCACTGCGCGAGCTGGAAAAGTTCGTCGCGTTTACCGAGTCAATTGAACTGCCGTAAGTGGGATAGGCTTCCAGCCTGTCATATCCACCACGAAACAGTCGCAGAAGACGACAGGCTGGAAGCCTATCCCACTCCCCATCTCCCGGAACTCCCGGTATGTCGACCCAAGAACTCCCCACCCGGTCCCGCCCCGAGTACGACGCGCCGTCGGGACTCTGGCCCGCCATCAAGTTCGTCCTCCAGCCGCTGTCGTCACTGAAGCTGACGGTGGTGCTACTGGCGATGTCGGCGTTCATCGTGCTGGCCGGGACATTGGCCCAGGTGAACGCCGATGTGTGGGAGGCGGTGCGCGAATACTTCCGCATCGACATGCACGAGTTGATGCAGTCTCAATCGCTGAGAGACGTGAAACGCAACCTGCTGGTCTGGATCAAGTTCGACATCTTCCAGCCGCCAGCCTTCTTCCCCGAAGCGACTGAGATTCCGAAGAAGTGGGGTTTCTGGTTCCCGCGCGGGTGGACCATCGGCGCGGTGATGATGGTGAATCTCTTCTCGGCGCATCTGGTGCGGTTTAAGATGCAGGCCAAGGGGGCGAGCCTGGTCGCCGGAATCGGAGTGATCCTGCTGGGAGCCGCTCTGACCTGGGCCGTGATTGTCACTTCCGCGTCGGCGGACGGAGTCCAGACGGACACCCTGGTCGCCTATGACCGGGTCTGGCAGCTGATGGGTTTGTCGATCTTGGCGATCTCGGGCTGCTTGGTGTTCGTGGGCCTGAGTGATGGGAACAAGCCTGTTGAGCGCGCGCTGTATTTGGTCTCGGCGATACTCGCGGGGGCTGTCAGTGCCGGGGTGCTGCTGGTGCCTCCACTGGAAGATCCGAGCATGCGGATTCTCTATCAGCTGCTCAAGGGGACCATCTGCGGAGTGGTACTCCTGTCGGGATGTTGGCTGGTGTTCCGTAAGCGGGCGGGGATTGTCCTGCTGCACTCTGGAATCGGCATGCTGATGGTGTATGAGATTCTGGTCGGATTGAATGCGGGCACGATGGAGGCCAGCATGTCGATCGAAGAAGGTGATACAGCGGTCTACACCACCGACATTCGCAGCACCGAACTCGTCGTTGCCGATCTCAATGACGCAAAAGAAGATCTCGAAACGATTATCCCCGGTACACGACTGAAGACCGGTGAGAAGTACGAGGACGAGCAACTGCCGTTCATCGTGGAGTTACTGACGTACTATCCGAACTCGACTCTGTACAACAAAGCAGGGAAGTTCAATCTCTCTCGGCCCGGTCAACCCGCCGAGGAACCCCAAGAAGCCGACCTGTCATCCATCGGTCGCGGTAAGACGTTCCGGATTACTCCGCTCGATCCGAGCGTGGGAACCGACACCAACCAACGCGCCGACACTCCCTCCGGGTATGTACGCCTGCTCGACCGGGTGAGTGGCCAAGAGATCGGGACATACTTGGCCACGACCGTGCTTTCGGCGTTTGGGATGCCCGGCTCGGAGCCCCTCCTGTACAACGGGAAGAAGTATGAACTCGAACTCCGGTTTCGTCGCACTTACACGCCGTTCCACGTCAAGCTGCATGATGTGCAGCAAAACAATTACGTAGCCACGAATACTGCCCGCGACTATCGATCGATCATTACGCTGGTCGACAAAAGCCGTGAGAAGCCCGTCACGATTGACGAATTTCATGTGTGGATGAATAACCCGCTGCGTTATGGGGGATATACATTTTACCAGAGCGGTGTCGGCCCACCCGATGAAACGGGACGCCAGTCGACGACGCTGCAAGTCGTCGAGAACGAAGGCTGGACGATCCCCTACTTGGCGTGCATGATCACCGCTGTGGGCATGCTGTTCCAGTTCGTCCTCGTGTTGACACGCTTCCTGGGTAAGGTGTCTCGACCGGCACTCAGTCAGTCTGGCGCGAATGACCTCCCCGTGGATCGGTTTTGGCCCACCGTCGCGGCAGGGGGAGCACTGGTCTTGTTCTTATGCTGCCTGTACCCCGCCGCCAAGCCGCCGAAAGCCGCCGAGGGATTCGACTTCGCGTCCTTTGGGAAGATTCCGATCTTCTACGAAGGCCGCCCGCAACCGATCGACAGTCTGGCTCGAAACTCGCTGTTGTCGATGAATGACCGCGAGACGTACACCGAGGACAAGAAGACCTATCCGGCGATCCGCTGGTTTTTGGATGTCATCACCGATGCTCCGGAAGCGGAGAAGCACCCCGTCTTCCAGATTGAGAATCTGGATCTCCAAAAGGCACTGGGACTCGAACGACGCGAGAGGTATCGTTACGCCTACGCCGAGTTCAAAGACAAGCTGGAATCCATGAACGAGGAGATCGGCCAACTCTCCGAGACGAAGACCGAGAATCTGAATCTCTACCAGCGTAAGTTGGTGCAACTGGCCCGAAAGTCCCTCACCGTTAGAAAGTTACAATTCTCCTTCGCTCAGATTCCGAGCAACTTGTTGCCCGAGATTCCGAGTCCTGAAGAACTCGAAAAAAATCCGCGACTGGCCGTCGAGTGGATGGATGAGACTCAAGCCTTGCTGGATAAACTGGAGGGTGCTGTCCGTGAACGTGGTGCCCCCATCGTCGTTCCGATTCATATGGGGCCAGAGGCCAAGTCCTTTGGCAAGCTCGTGAAGCGTGAATGGGTCACGTTTCCTACGGGCAGTGCCCTCGCAGCTCTTGACGCTCGGCGTTCGGAGTCCGACACGACTCCGGAAGGTCTGTGGCGGGCAATGTTCGCCGCCTACCGGGCGGGAAACACGAAGGACTTCAATCGTCATGTGACGGCCTATTTGGCGATCCTGGATCAATCGTCGGACGAGCAACGAGCAGTCGATGGCGCGGATGTCGAACTCAATACGAAGGCGACCAGTTTCGAACACTTCTTCAATCGAGTCGGGCCATTCAATCTGGCCTCGTTCATGTACGTCGGCGCGTTCGTACTGGTCGCTCTCGGCTGGGTCTTGTCGGGGTTCGGGGGCATGCGAGCCCTGCACACCGGAGCCTTCGTGTTCGCACTGCTGACCTTCGGTTTGCATGCCGCCGCCATCGTCGGTCGCATCTACATCTCCGGACGGCCACCCGTTACCAACCTCTTCTCCGCAGCTGTGTTCATCGGCTGTGCGGCGGCGTTTTTCGCTCTCGTGATGGAGTTGTTCTTCAAGAAGGGGATTGGGACGACGCTGGCCTGTGCCGTCGGGTTCCTGAGTTTACGTGTGGCTGGGGGATTAAGTACCGACGGGGACACGCTGGCCGTGTTGCAAGCGGTCCTCGACACCCAGTTCTGGTTGGCCACTCACGTGGTCACGATCACGCTGGGGTACGCCACCACCTATGTCTGCGGGTTCATCGGGGTGATCTACATCCTCGGTGGGATCTTCACGCCTGCCTTCTCGGATAAGGACCGGCAGAAGCTGACCGCGATGATGTACGGCACCCTGTGCTTTGCAATCTTCTTCAGCTTCGTCGGCACGGTGCTGGGGGGATTGTGGGCGGATGATTCGTGGGGCCGGTTCTGGGGCTGGGATCCCAAGGAGAACGGAGCCCTGATCATCGTGATCTGGAACGCGATGATCCTCCACGCTCGCTGGGGCGGCATGATCAAGGAGCGTGGATTGGCCGCGCTGTGCGTTCTCGGCAACATTGTCGTCAGTTGGTCGTTCTTCGGCGTGAACGAACTCAACGTCGGTCTTCATTCCTATGGAGTCACCGAAGGACGCTCCTGGAATCTGTTTCTCTTCGCCGCATCCCAGCTGGTGGTCGCGACCCTGGCTCTGATCCCCAAGGACGCCTGGTGGAGCTTCCGGGCGAATGCTGACGACCCGACCCGCGTGCCACCTCAGATCGACCCGATGGTGTAAGCGGCCCGTCTCTACGTTCGCCAGAACGTGGGTCGCTCACCGAGTGGGTGGCCGGGTCTGGAGGCTTTGCGAAAGGCCCGGTCTCCGCACGACGACGCCCTACCCAACAGGGCCATGCGCAAAGCCTGCTGACCCTGCCACCCGTCGCGACCAGGCAGTGAGCGGCACGGCGCTAGCCGCCGGTTCCCCTGACCTTCGTCCGACCGAGACATGGTTCTCCGGCAATCCACGGTGAGCAGAACCGGCGGCTAGCGCCGTGCCGCTCACCATTTGATCCTCGCCCTTCCGACCCAAATCTCAAGGTCTCCCCGATGTCTGTAGCCTTTCGCGAGCGGTTCCTATCCGGTGAACGCCTCTTCGCCACGATGCTGACTCTGCCCTCGGGAGCGGTCGCCGAGATTCTCGGCGATGTCGGGTTCGATTGGATCTTCGTCGACGCCGAGCATGGCCCGATCGAAGCAGCTGAGCTGCAACTGATCCTGCAAACGATTGGCCGTCGCGTGCCGTGCCTGGTCCGAGTCCCCACGACCGATTCGGTGGCCATTCAGCGAGCGCTCGACTTGGGAGCCGCCGGAATTATCGTGCCCCAGGTGAACTCCGCCGAGCAAGCCGCCCGCGTGGTCGACTTCAGTCGTTACCCTCCCACAGGTTCGCGCGGGGTCGGGATCTCACGCGCGCAGGGGTACGGCCTCGACTTCACCCCCTACGTCGCCGACGCCAACCAGCGCTCTGTCGTCGTCGTCCAGGCCGAGAACATCCGCGCTGTCGAGTGCATGGAAGAAATCGCAGCTGTGCCGGGGATCGACGGAGTTCTGATCGGCCCGTACGACCTGTCCGCCAGCATGGGCCTGATGGGGCAGATCGACCACCCGCGCGTGGTCGAGGCGATCGATCGCGTGACAGCGGTCTGCCTGCGCCGGGGACTGAAGCTCGGCATCTTCGGAGTCACGCCAGCTGCAGTGAGGCCGTACCTCGCGAAGGGGTACACGTTCCTCGTCGCCGGGGTCGACACGATCATGCTGGGAAAAGGCGCACGCGCGGTCCTGGATGAGTTGCAGGCCCCCTAGCCAGTCGGCTCGACAATTCCCTCAGCCCTCAGTGACCCCAGTCGAACGCCACATCCAGCGCCGGGGCCGAGTGCGTCAGTGCCCCAATGCTAATCCGGTCGACCCCCGTCGAGGCAATCTCGCGGATCGTCTCCAGGTTGACTCCCCCCGAGGCTTCCAGCAACACCGAAGGAGCAAACCGGTCGCGGATCGATACCGCCTCGCGCAGCTGAGACGGCTTCATATTGTCGAGTAACACGATCTCGGGATGCTCGTGCAGTGCGTCGTTCAACTGGGTGAGCGTGTCGACTTCGACTTCGATGAGCTGGCCGGGCCAGCGCCGCCGGCATTCCCGGATGGCAGCTGCGACTGAGCCATCGGGGGACTGCGTTCTCCACGCGGCCAAGTGGTTGTCCTTGATGAGAACTCCATCGTACAGTCCCATGCGGTGGTTCGTGCCTCCTCCGCAGCGGACCGCGTACTTCTGCAGCAGTCGCCAGCCGGGCCAAGTCTTGCGAGTGTCGAGAATCTTCGCGCGGGTGCCCTCGACCGCATCGACGAACTTGCGGGTCAGTGTCGCCACGCCACCCAGCGCCGTCAGAAAATTAAGGACCGTCCGCTCCCCGGTCAGCAACGACCGGACCGGCCCCTGCACATGGGCCAGCACCCGACCGGGCAGGACACTCTCCCCATCACGGCAGAGCAGATCGATTGTCACCGCCGGGTCGATCTTCTCGAAGATCTGCTCCATGATCGGCAGCCCCGCCACCACTCCGCGCTGCCGAGCCACGATCTGCACCAGGCCCATCTGGTTCTCGGGAACCAGCGCGACCGAGGTCAGATCGCACTCTCCTCGTAGATCCTCGTCGAGAGCGATCTCAATCAGCACCGCAGCTGCGGCACGCTCTAGCTCGCCAAATGTGTTTTCCATCTTCCTCTTCCGCGAATCCACTTGCCACAGCCACTTCGACTGGAAATGAGCCATTCGAGGGAACAGAATACAGGGGGCCTCCCGAAGCCCACAGGGCAATCGTATATCCAACACATCACTTCGTTTGGATCATTGCCTCATCCTGCCTCGAATCCAGAGGGAAGCTTTTCCCCCATCACGCACCCGAGTGGCCGCCGGGTTCGGCGATGTCCTAGTCTTTTCACCCATTGTGATACTTCACGCGGGCATGATCGAGACGTACGACGGAGGTCCTCGTCCGTCGCTCCTCTGTGTCTTCCACACGGACGGACGAGGACGTCCGTCCTACGAAATGTCTCTGTTCTCCCCGCGAGAACTCTATCAGGATGCCCATCCGGGAGGGACGTCAGTCGTGAGCCGGTCGTGGAGCGGCTGTCATGCCGCTGGGAGGGGTGAATCCCGATTCAGAAAAAAGCTCTCTGAAATCGTACTCAACCCGGCTTCTTCTGGAAGTACCACCACTCGGCCAGCAACACGAACAGCGCAATCGCGGCCATTGACGACCAGATCGGTTTGTCCTGGTCCAGCTGAGTCTCCGTGGCGGCGACACTCGCCTCTTTCGTTACGAACGTCTCGACTCCGGCCAACGAGGACTCGCGAGGATTGAGCAGGCTTACCCCCAATTCGCGGACCAGCTTGCCGCCCGAGCGAACCTCGTACGGCCCGACAGCGCGGGCTGAGACGCCGGTCACCCAGCCATCGGCATCGGACCGGGCGCTCACATGCACGCCCTGCGGATTTGTGACGCGGTACTCTGTGTCCCGCGACAGCTTTACGGGAGGCAGCATCCCGGTCGCGGCGGCCTTGACGTCCGCCAGCTCTGCCTGACGCATGGCGATATTGACAAGGTTCGTGGTCAGAATTGGGAACGCCAGTCGGTAGGGCAGCGTGGTCCGGTCGAGCTTGAACATCCAATGCAGGTACAACCGTGGCCCGGCCCGTCGCTCCAAAATGAGCGGCCCCTTCGCTCCGTGACAGAGAATCTCGAAGCCCATCTCTTCCAGTATTGAATCGGTGACGCCCTTCGCCAGAGTCGGCTCGTCCGCCATCAGCACCTCGCGCAGCTGGACATGCTGCATCAGGGGAGCCTCCCGCTTCCAATCGACGACGGTCACGTTCCCCTCGCCGATAGTCAACTTGCCGACCAACTCTTTGGGTATCTGCCCGACCGTGAGGTAGGTCGTTGACTCCCGTGCCAGGTCCTCCAAGCTGTCGCTGATGACGAGGTCATAGGTCGCGAGTTCGGAGGTCTTACCGTCCGGCGGGTCGAGCTTGATCCCGGCCTGACCCTTGAGAGCGTGTCGGAACGCGGCGAGTGTTTCGGGGCAGAAGATCTGCAAATCGCGGCCGACCGGCAGCTCAATCCACGCCGTGTTGTCGACAGTCAACGTGTCGAAGTCTGTCGGTGTCAGCTCGGCTTTGAGTTGCAGTTCGGTGTCGGAATCGAGATTGAACACCAGCCGCTGCGACTCGCCGGCATTGAGGACGACTCGCTCCTCGCCCACCACGACCGGCTTCCCGTCCACCATCTTCGAGAGTCGCAGCTGTCCGTTGCCTGCCGCTTCGGGGCTGGCCTCGACGCGGACGAAGACCTCCCACGCATCCGACCCGGATCGGGTGGCATTCAGCGAGGTGATGCCGATGTTGCCTCCACTCGATTTGACGCGAAAGTAATCGATCGTGAATGGCAACTCGAAGTCGACGATCGCCTCTTGCTCGGCGGTGACGGGATTGGGCCGAGTCGGGATATTGCCGTCGGAGTAGAGGCGGATGCTCGGGATCTCGACGAGTTTGGACTGCCCGCGCGCCAAAGCCAGCGCGTCCTCCAATCGCGAGGGAACATCGATGACCTCGATCTGGTCGAGGGCCTGCTTCAACTCGGTCTTGTTGTTGGTGAGTTGAGTGAGTCGTTGAGCGGTGTTGTGGACCTCAATCAACATCAGCCGCTGATCGGGAAGCATGTTATCGATGATCGGGCGAATCTGTTCCTTGGCCAGTTCCAGCCGGGTCTTCTTCGTCTGGGCGTCGATGGCCCCCATACTGGCCGAACAGTCAATCAGGATTGGCAGATTCTTCGATAGCGTGTCCCGCCCACGAATGAATGGTTGAGCAGCCGCGAGGGCCAGGAGCGTCAGTAACAGCAGCTGGAGCCAGAGCAGCAGGTTGCGGCGGAACTTCTGAAATGGAGCGTTCACACGCTGGTCGGCGATCACTTGCTGCCAGAGCAGCAGCGAGGGGATCTCCTGCCGCGACCGCTTGAGCTTGAGGAAATACATCACCACGACCGGGATCAGCAGCAGCAACAGGAACGCATTCAGCGGCGCTGTGAATCCCGGCAACCAGTTCATAAAATCGCCTTTGCAGTCTGTGCGAGGGGAACGTCAGAGAGTGTACCGCAGTGGCGGGAGAGACGAAACGGAATGCCATCGAACGCAGTCTGCTCACTCCGTACTACGTTGTCGGTCAGCGAGACGTTGGAAGAATATAAACGGGTGAGGCCATTCGAAATCTGAGGAGAGTGACCGATTGAACAGGGCCACATTATTGAATGCTGTGTGCGGGGCTGAGAACGGCCTCGAAGGGATCGTGGGCGCCAGACCGCAGGGGAAGGACACAGAAGTCCGCTCGCATTCCCGGAGCGATCTTGCCGATGGACTCTCCCAATCCCAGCGCCTCTGCCCCGTGACGCGTGGCCATCTCCAGCAGGATGGAAGGAGCGATCTCTGGGTGAAGCTGCGCGACATGCCGGACCTCCGCGAGCAGGCTCAGGTCGGGATTGCTCGCGCGACTATCGGTGCCGAGGGCCACGCGGATGCCTCGCTTCAGGAGTGCCGCGAGCGGGTAGGGCTCGTGCTGGAAATAGCTGTGAGTGCGCGGGCAGTAGACGACGCTGAGCTGGTCTTTTCCGGCGAGGAAGTCGAACTCTGAGGGCGACAGATAGTTCCCGTGAATGACCAGCACGCGCGGCAGGACGGCGAGCCGTCGCAGCACGTCGAGCGGCGATGCAAACGCGGCTCGTTGTCCCGGCTTCCACAGACTCCACTCGGTGAATAGTTCTGCGAGTGGGCCAGTTCCGGCGGCGAGCAATTCCAGCTCTTCACGCGTCTCGGCGAGGTGCATCGCGACCGGAACGGCTCCCGCCTGCGCCAGACGGATGGCTTCCGCGAAGAGTTCACCACTGACGCTGTAGGGGGCGTGTGGGCTCAGTCCGGCAGTCCAGCGGGGTTGCCAGTCACTCGCTGGGAGGGATGCCTCCCCCGGTCGCGTGGCTCCGACGATCAAATGACGACAGGCATCAGCCATCTGTGGTTGAACGGCCTCGGTCTTCAAACCGAGGATTTCATCGAACACGACCAGTTGTGGGGCGGTCACTGTCCGACAGGAGAGGTCGACATCAGACGCATCGAGTGCGGTGGGGGCATCCCAGTATCGAGTGGAAATCTCTCCGAGCGTCGTCACCCCTGCACGGGCAGACTCGGCGAGGCCCAGTTCGATCGCCTCATTCGCAGACACTTCCGTTTGTCCCTGCCGCCATCCGACGATGTTGCGAATCCAGCTGGCGAAAGTCTTGTCATACGGCAACGGGGTGCTGAGGTTGCTGAACTCCAGATGCGTGTGAGCGTTGACCAGACCGGGGAGGATGATCTGATCACCTAGGTCGATCTCGCCGGTGACAGGCCCGGCCCCTACAGCGACAATCCGTCGATCGACCACCGTCACTCTCCCCCCCTCCAGCCAGCGCCCAGCCGCCCATACCCAGCGGGCTCGATAAGTCTTCGGATGAGGATCGGTTGCGGTCATGGGAGACAAGCTTGAGAGGGCCATGCGAATGAACACTCGCCCACGTTCTGGCGAACGTAGCTACCGCACCACGATGGCTGCCTTCACACACCGAAATCCGACGGCATCGTCTTTCCCGTCCTGGGCGAACTTCCGCCGCGAGGCACTCGACAGCTGGGGATGCGAGTCCTTCCACGATCCGCTGCGCATCACGACCGTGCCATCCGCATCGGCCTTGGTTCCGTCTGCGTAGTCGGACGTCCAAGGGGTGCTACAGATCTCCGACAGATACCCGTGCATGTCGTACAGTCCCCACGGATTGGGAGCCAACTCCCCCACCGGCGGATCGTTCCCCGCAGCGTTGCCATGATGCCAGCCATACTTGTCGAGCAAGGTGGCCTTGGGATCCGCATCGCCTGCGGCTTGAGCCTTGTCCCCAAAGCTGTAACGAGTGGTCGTGCCCGCACGGCAGCAGTACTCCCACTCGACCTCCGTGGGGAGACGGATTTCTTCGTTCGCGGCGATGAGCTTCCGTCCCTGGAGCAACTTCGTGATCTTGCCACAGAACTCGGCGGCCTCGGCGGGAGTCAGCATCTCCACCGAGTTGCGCGGCCCCTTCCACTTGCTGGGGTTTATTCCCATGACCTGCTGGTACAGGTTCTGCGGCACCTCATACTTCGCTATCGAGAAGGAACCGGTCAGTGTGACTTCATGAACCGGTTGCGAGTTGGCTTCGTCAGCTGACCCCATGGCGAAAGTCGCAGGAAAGGCTCCCTGTCCCGGATTGATCGCTACGAACTCGCTGTCGAACAGCTCCAGCGGGTCTTGGGCCTCGTCGGCCCATAACGGACTGCCGCAGAGTATGTGAAATGCGATCAGCCAGCAGATCGTTCGTGTCATGTGAGCCTCAGTGTGCAATCGGAATTCGCATCGTCGGACCAGCAGCCAGTGGCTCGCGGTCGAGTGGTCGTGGTCGGGGAGTCCAACCCGTCGTGCGAGTCGGGAACGCCTCGCCCCAGGACGGGATCTGGTCCGCCCGGAGATCGATCACAATATCGATGTTCATAATCAGCCGTGGTTCACCCCAGATCGAACTCGCCAACGCCCCGACGATGAGATCGGGAATCTGGAATTGTTCCAGAGTGTTGACGGCAAACCGAAGAATGTCAGGTTGTTCCACGGAACATCCTCCGGGCCAGTTCCTCATGCACCTGTTCCTCGGACCAATCGGGGTGATCGCCACGGACTCCACAGGCCATCAGTTTCTTCGCAGTCCTATGGGCGGCTCCGAGCATGGCGATCTTCTCGGTCGTCGTCTTTGAGCGGAGGATCTCGATCATCTCACGGTCCATGAACTCGACGACCAGTGGTTCAGGAATCGGCATCGAACTGGATGTGGTCACCGCGATCATCATTCACCTCACGTCTGTGTGCATCTGGCGTCAGCACTCTACCCGAGAGTGCCCAACAAGTACGTCCGACCCGCCGCCAGGGCCTCATCCAGCTTCTCCGGCAGGCGGCCACCGGCTTCGGCCATGTCGGGCTTGCCGCCACCTGAGTTGGTGTCAGCCGATTGAGTCGATTTCATCCAATCGAATCACGCGAGGTGCTGCTACCCCGTCCTCAATGAACGAAACTTCAACGCACTGATTTGGTCCGATGCCCAATGAGATCGGAGAGCCTTGGAATGATCTCCCATCCTTGAGCCCCACATGGTGCGGTTGCCACACACCTGGGCCTCGATTCATCAATTCAATTAACTTTCGGTTGATGTCTTCCGTAGTCATCGAATTTGCCTGTGTGAATGTGAAAACCTGGCGGGGGTAGAGATAGGTTTGTTCAACCAGCATCGACCCCAGAGATCTCCCCCCGTACCAAGTTGCCATCCGTCCGGTAAATCGAGCTAAGATTGCCACCGCATCTTTGGCGATGGGATTCTTCGGCCCGATGACCTTAATCTCGGAACTAGAGACCCAAGAGTTGTTAAGCTTTCCGAGGGAACGATGCACTGATCGATATGCTGCAGCGGGGCCGTCACTGTCGTAGATGTCGGTGACGACATAGAGAAACCAATCCCCTTCCTCAGCGGTCTTGACCCAAAACGCAGCCTGAACAATGTTACCGTCGGCGGCGAAGCGTTCGACGAATCGTCGACCATCGGCAATCTGTTCGTCTACCAGCGCGACTTGACCCATGGCAGCACCCCTTTCTCGATGGCTTCGTAAATGTCTGTGGCTTCCTGCTCCGTCTTACCGACCTCGTATCGACTCTGCTCGCTCCATTCCTGCACGATGCTCCACTGGACGTTTACCGAGGGATCTTTGGCCATCTCCATGTCGAGTTCAGCCAGTTTGCAAAGTGAGCTCAGATTGTGCTGATAGAATGTCCCAACGAAAGTCTTGTCGGGACAACTGTTCCTCTTCATCAAGCGGGAAATGATACAGACCTTCAACGCGAATTCGACCGCATACCCGACAATGTAATAGGAACCATCCCAGTTCTGGTGGTCGAGCAGGAGCTTCGCTTCTCGCATTCGAAGGTCCATCAATTGCTCAAAGTCCGCCCGAGACGTGATGGTTGTCATCTCGATCAGTCTCCAGTATCGATGGGTCCGAAACTCCAGTCGTTATATCGAAAGTAGCGGATTGCCTCGTCTTTCGCCAGCCCCCGGGACTATTCTATGGCCCCGACGAAGTACGCCCGACCGGCAGTCAGCGCCTCTTCCAACTTTTCGGGCATCCGCCCACCGGCTTCGGCCATGTCGGGCTTGCCGCCACCGCCGCCGCCGGCCACAGCTGCGGCGGCTTTGACGCAGTCGCCAGCTTTGACCTTTTTGAGCTGGTCCTTGCTCACAGCTGCGATGAAGGCCACCTTGTCCTCGATCACGGCCCCGAGCAATACGACGACCGAGCCACCCGTGGAGACGAGTTCGTTGGCATACATTCGCAGCTGATCGCGGTCGACTTTGTCGAGCTTCTGGCAGATGAGTTTCGTGGAGCCGATGTTTTCTGCATCGGCCAACAGCTTGACGGCGGCATGTGCGATCGATGCTTTGCTCAGCACAGCGAGGTCTTGCTTGAGTGAGCGAATCTCGTCTTGCAGAGCGGTGACGCGGGCGGGTATGTCACGAGCGGGGGACTTGAGCGCGGCACCGAGTTGCTTGAGGATCGACTCCTGCTCGTGAACGCTGGCGATCGCCCGCTCGCCAGTCACCGCAGTGATGCGGCGGATACCAGCTGCGATCGGTTCTTCGGACAGTACGCGGCAGAGTCCGACCTGCCCGGTGCTGCTCAAGTGAATGCCGCCGCAGAGTTCCTTGCTGAAGTCACCCATAGAGACCATGCGGACAATGTCGGGGTACTTTTCGCCGAACAGGGCCATCGCTCCAGACGCCTTGGCCTCTTCGATCCTCATGAAGTTGATCGAGACCGGAGCCCCTTCCACGATCCGCTCGTTGATGATCTTCTCGACGCGCTGCAACTCCTCGGAAGTCATCGCCGCCCCGTGCGAGAAGTCAAATCGCAGCTGGTCGTTGTCGACCTTGGAACCGCGTTGGGTCGCGTGATGGCCGATGACCTGGTGCAGGGCATGATGCAGAATGTGAGTGGCCGAGTGAGCGCGGCGAATCCCGGCTCGACGGACCGGATCGACTGCGGCCTTCACGGTATCGCCGACCTTGATCGAACCCGACTTCAAGATGCCGACATGCACGAGCAATCCCGCATGCTTCTGGCAATCGGAGACTTCGAACTGTCCCTGTCCGGTCAGCAACCCGCTATCGCCGACTTGTCCGCCCGATTCGCCATAGAACGGAGACTGGTCGAGGATGACTTGAGCAGTGACGCCAACTTGGTGGAGTTCGGTCACACGTTCGAGCGAACCCTCGTGGACTTCCAGAATGCCCACCACTCGGGCGGTCGACTCGGTGGCCTCGTAAGCCAAGAACTTCGTGTCGCCGACTTCCTGTTGAATCATGTCGAGCGGACCGGCGGACATCACGCCCCACGACCCCTGGCCGCTCTTCTTCTTGTGGTCTTCCTCAGCGACCGTGAAAGCAGTCGAGTCGACGGTCAAGCCGCGATCCGCCGCCAGCGCGGTCGTGAGATCGACAACAAAGCCGTCGGTCTGGTGCAGGTCGAAGACCGCCTCTCCGGGGAGAACAGTACTTCCGCCTTGGCGGACCTTCTCGACCAGTTTATCGAACTTCGACAGCCCACGATCAATCGTGGCCAGGAACGTCGACTCTTCATCGCGGATCGTGTTGACCACGCTCTTCTCGGTCTGCGTGATATCGGGATACGGACCCTTCATCAGGGCGATGACCGTCGGCACGAGCGTGTGCAGGAACGGCTCCTGCTTGCCGAGCAGATACCCTTCGAGCAAAGCCCGCCGCAGCAGCAGTCGGATGATGTACTCCGCTCCGTTGGCCCCGGGGGCGACTCCCTCATGGATCGCAAAGGCGCAGGCCCGCACGTGGTCGGCGATTCGCCGCATCGCGCGGCCTGACTGGCCCGCGTACTCGTACTTCACACCGACCGCATCACCCGCCGCGATGCACAGCGGCTTGAGCGAATCGATCTCGAAGTTGCTCAAGACTCCCTGCATCACGCTGGCGGTCCGCTCCAAGCCCATGCCGGTGTCGATGTTCTTCTTGGGCAGCGGGTGCAGGTTGTTCGGCGGATTACCGACGCGGTTGAACTGCGTGAACACGAGGTTCCAAATCTCGACCGGTTCCTTGGCTCCCGGAGTCAGATAATAGATCTCGCTACACGGGCCGCAGACGCCGTCCGGGCCTTGCGACGGAGCCGACGCGGGCCAGAAGTTCTCCGCTTCATCCAGCCGCGAGATCCGGCTCGGATCGAGGCCGATCTCCTTGTTCCAGATTCCGAACGCTTCATCATCGTCCAAGTACACCGTCACCGTCAGCCGGTCCTTCTCCAGTCCCAGCCACTGTTTCGAAGTCAGAAACTCCCACGCCCAGTGGATCGCCTCTTTCTTGAAGTACCCGCCGAACGAAAAGTTCCCCAGCATCTCAAAAAACGTGTGGTGCCGAGTCGTGACTCCGACGTTCCCGATGTCGCCCGTCCGGACGCACTTCTGGCACGTCGTCGCAGCGATGAAGTCGATCGGTCCGATGCCGAGGAACTGGTTCTTGAACTGGTTCATCCCCGCGGGGGTGAACAGGACGGTCTTGTCGGATCGTGGGACCAGGACATCGCTCGGTCGGCGGACGCAACCCTTGGACTCAAAGAACGAGAGGTACTTTTCGCGGAGTTCGTCGGTTTTCATCGGATCGGACACACAGAGGCTGCGGAGAGTGAAGATTGGATTCTAGGGGGGAAGGCGGGCGGGCTGAAGGGAGAAGAGCGATCAGCGGTCAACTGTCAGGAGTCAGCCAGAGGTTTTCTGGAGTCATCGGATGTTGCCCGGAAGCCACACAGTCCATCCGATGTCGCGAAACTGCATCGTTCCCCGCCGCGAGCATCCCCCACTGCAATTGGTTCTATCACCCGTCAATATCACGACTTGCGGGAAATCGATGAAAATGCTCAGCCAAATTGGCGCGCGGGATGCCAATGCTTCTTGGCACGAGTCGACACCGTGGCTCTTCAGCGACGGACCTCTCCCCCACTCGCAGGTAAGTCATCATGGCCGAACGCAAATACATTCATGGTCTCACCGTCCGCCAGGATGCCCAGACAGTCGTTCTGGACATCGGGGAGATGGAGATTTGGGACGGAGCCGATCTCTCTCTGATCCGCGACACCCTGATTTCCATGATTCGTAACGAGGGGGAACGCTGCATCGGAATCAATATGCAGTATGTGAAACATGTCCCGAGCGGCTTCTTCGGGATGCTCTTCGACTGGTTCGAGTCAGGCATCGAAGTGCGGCTTTACCAGCCGACAGAACGTGTCGCCAATATGATCTGGTTCCGGCAGTTCTTCCTGCACGAAACCGGCGTTTGCTACGTTCTGCACGATGGGAGCAAGTGTGCCCCCGTGCTCGCCGGGGAGGAAGAAGATTCTTCTTGGCAGTCCGACACCCGCCCGGGGGAGCCCAGCCGACGTGACACGTCACGGGTTCTGTAGTACGGAATCGAGGGATCGGCTTCCAGCCTGTCATGCCCCGCGATAGATGACAGGCTGGAAGCCTATCCCACGGACTCAGTCGAACTCTGGACGCCGACGACCGAGCTGATCCTTGAGTCTCGCCACGATACTGCTATGCATTTGGCTCACGCGCGACTCCGACAGGCCGAGAGTCTGGCCGATGTCCTTCATCGTCAATTCCTCATAATAGTAGAGGATGATGATCAGTCGCTCGTTGCGATTCAGACCCTTCGTGACCAGCTTCATCACATCCTTTTTCTGGATGCCAGTCGTGGGGTCTTCGCCCTTCGAGTCTTCGATGACATCGATTTCGCGAACGTCTTTGTAGCTGTCGGTTTCGTACCACTTCTTGTTGAGACTGACGAGGGAGACGGCGCTGGCCTCCGTCTTCATCTTGTCGAACTCTTCGAGAGTGATCTGCAGCTTGCTGGCGAGTTCGATCTCGGTCGGTTGGCGACCGGTTTGGGCCTCGATTTCCTTGCGGGCTGCTTCGAGCTTGCTAGCCTTGCTGCGCACCAGCCGGGGAACCCAGTCCATCGTGCGGAGTTCGTCGAGCATGGCTCCACGGATACGTGGCACACAGTAGGTCTCAAACTTCACGCCCCGGTCCAGGTCGAACGCATCAATGGCGTCCATCAGACCAAACACCCCGGCGGAAATCAGATCGTTCAGATCGACCCCATCGGGTAGCTTTTGCCAGACTCGTTCGGCGTTGAACTTCACGAGTTGGAAGTAGTTTTCGATGAGACGGTTCCGCAGCTCTTCGGTCGGCTGGGCCCGGTAATCGAGCCAGTACTGCTGGACGTCTTCAGCGGTGGCCTTGATGCTCATGGACTTCTCCGTGGTCGCTCAGACCGGACATCGTGTCCGGTGTTGCCTCGTTAGCTCCGACCGATCACTCGCAGGTTCCGTGAACCCATGAGCCAACCCGTGTCGGGACTACCGGCTATCTCTGGAATCGACATTCCGCGATCGGGACTTCGGCAGAACTCCGAGAATCGTTGCCACCGTCGCATTTTTACAAACGCGATGATTGACTGGTTCTCGAAGCAGATGCGGTTGGTCTCGGTGGGGATGGCGAACGGTGTGGGGAACGGGAATTTAAGTGAGTCGCTGGGCGTCGTCCCTGACGGAACTCCGCATCGCGATCGCTCAAACTCCCACGGTTTCCTGAGTCGCAGTCTGACACTCCACTTGGCCCGCAAACACGACTTCCGTGTCGCGGGTCATCTCGGCCTGACTCAGGACGGCCAGATGAGGGGTGGTGTATTGAGTGAGTTGTTTCACGAGCGTCCGCAGCTCTGCCCGGCAGACGATGACACCCGGCAGGCCGCGATCTCGCAGCTGACTGACCGCCATCTCGATGGCGTCGGTGGCCACTTGTCGCTGGCGGGCAGGCCACGCACCGAGCGGGTCAGCAGGTGAGAGACGCCGTAGCGAGGCGAGTTCGTCTTCCAGCTCTCGGGAGAGAGTCAGGGCGACAAGTCGGCGGTCGCTCGTGCGGAACTGTTGGCAGATCGTGCGGGCGAGTGAACGCCGCACTTTCTCGACGAGGTCGCCCAGATCGCGGGCCGATTCAGCGTGGTCGCCCAGCGCCTCAATGATCGTTTCGAGGTCGCGGATCGGCACCTGCTCCCGCAGCAGCAGAGTGAGCACGCGGTGCATCTTGGCCACTGGAACCAGCGGCAAGACTTCGGCCACCAGTTGCGGAGCCCGCTGTTGCAGGTTCTCGACCAGTGCATGGACCTGCTGCCGAGTGAGCAGTTCTTCTGAGTGCCGATGAACGACAGCTGCGAGGTGATTGGCGATGGCCTGCTGCGGTTCGATGACTTGGAAGCCAAGCGACTTCGCCCGGTCAACTTCTTCTCCGGTCACCCACCAAGCCAGCCGATTGCTCAGCGGCTCATGAGTCGGCTCTCCATCGAGACTGCCAATCGAGTCAATGGTCTCGACCGCCAGGACCGCATCGGGATCGACGACGCCGCGAGCGACACACGCCTCTCGCAAACGAATCTGGTATTGGAACGGTTCGAGATGCAGGTTGTCCTGAATCCGAACCTTCGGCAGGATGAACCCGAGTTGCTCCGCGATCCGCATCCGCAGCTGGGTGACTCGGACCAGTAGATCGCCGCCGACTTCGGAGTCAGCCAGACGAACCAGTCCGACGCCGAGGTCGAGTTGGAGTGGCTCGACATGGAGTTGGGCTTTGGGGTCACTCGCTGTGATCGCGGCAGCGTGAGCGGGAGAGGTGGAGACTTGGACAGCGGTGTGCGGTTGCAGGCGAGCCATCGTCGTGGAGTGGTGAACGGTCCGAGCCGCCACGGGAGTCTCATCAATCAGCCAGCCGAGGCAGGCACAGCCGATGGCAAACGTCATCATGGGCAGTAGTGGCAGCCCCGTGAACGCCAGGATCGACAAGGCGACGGCGGTGATGTACAGCACTCGCGAGTGCTGGAAGATTTGCGTGACTGTCTCTTGAGGGAGGTCGCTGTCGACTGAGGTCCGCGTCACGATCAGCCCGGCAGCCAAGGCGATCAAGAACGCGGGGAGCTGAGCGACCAGACCATCGCCGATGGTCAGCGTGGTGAAGACGGTGAACGCCTCGGAGACCGACATGCCATGCTCGAACACGCCGAGCAGTAGTCCGACGCCGATATTGATGGCGGTGATCAGGAGACCCGCAACGGCATCGCCGCGGACGAACTTACTCGCTCCGTCCATGGCTCCGTAGAAGTCCGCTTGACGCACAAGAGTTTGGCGGCGGTGGATGGCTTCATCGCGGGAGATCAGACCCGCAGCGAGGTCGGAGTCGATGGCGGCCTGGCGACCGGGCATGCCGTCGAGGGCGAACCGGGCACCCACTTCGCTGATGCGAGTGGCTCCCGAAGTAATCACCAGGAATTGAATCGCTACCAGAATCACGAAGATCGTAATCCCGACAGCGGGCGATCCGCCCGCGACGAACTGACCGAAGGCGTGGATGACGTCTCCGGCGGCGTGGCTCCCTTGGGTGGCTCCCTGTGTCAGAATCAACCGAGTGGAAGCGACGTTCAGCACCAGTCGGATGAGGGCTGTCCCCAGCAGAATCGAAGGAAAGGTACTGAACTGCAGCGGGTTGCGAATCTGAATCGCGGTCAGCAGCACGATCAAGGAGACCGTGAGATTCGCCGCCAGCAAAACGTCCATCACCATCGCTGGCAGCGGAGCGATCAGAACGAGAATCGCCCCCACGATCAGCACTGGCATGGCCAGACTGAAGCGGTTTGAGACCACATCGCGGATGACGTGCGGCTGCGACGACATGCGGGGGTTCCGGGGGAGTGAGGGGACAGTGGGGCACCGATCAAACCGGTCCGCACATGGCGGGTCGGTCGTTCCGGGAGGCGGTTGATACCGGAACCCTTTCGAAGCTGTCCAGCGAGGCTCCCGAGAACCGCTTGAACTGGGCCACTGAGTGGTCAGTTCTGCCGATAGAGGGCAGCGAGCGGGGTGGCGTCAGCCCCCCGAGGTGAGTCCGGCGTGGGACGGGCACATTTGCCCGTCCGTCAATAACGCGATGGATCAGATGGCGAACATTGTCTGACCTTGCCTGCAATGCGATTATTGAAGGTCGATGGTCGGTGGGATTCGGGTCAATGGGCAAGTCCGACAGTGCGGTAGCGAGCGGCGGATGTCAGTCCACCGGGCTGTGTGACGTTGTCCGACACTGCAGCGCCGATGTCGGTGAATCGCGTCACCCGGGCACGGGGGACTGACGTCCACCCCCTCGCTGGGGTTTGGTGGGCGAAGTCTTCACTCGCAGGAAGACCGGCAGATTCTGCGGACTCGCTGAAACTCCGCCCGCTGTGGTAGGGTACACCGCATGATGGCCGGGCGTTCACCGCCGAGTCGTCGTCGCGGAGCTTCCTCCCTCACCGCCGAAAGTTGTTGGACATGACACAATCCCGTCGTTTCTCCTGGCTGCTCGTGGCCTGCCTCGCGTGGGCGACTCTCAGTGGTCCGTCACAGGTTTTCGCCCAGGCGGATGCCCCGGGGACTCCCGCTCCCAGTACCGGCATGCCAGTTCCCGAGGGGCCGCAACTCCCGATTCTGGTCGTCAATATCGCCAGCATCGACCGGGTGCTGACCGATGTCGACTACATGTTCAAAACCGCTGAGCGGCCCGAGATGATGAATCTGGTCACAGGGTTCATGGCCAATACGGTGGGCGACCTGAAGGGGATGAACCGTCAGAAGCCGTTCGGCGTGATGGTGTTCCTAGCTCCCGGATTGCCACCGATTCCGACACCGGTGGTCTATGTCCCTGTGGATGGGATTGAAGAGTTGATGAAGATCGTCGAGGCGGGGCCGGTGAAGCCTCGCAAGGTCGACGGCAAGGAGGGGCACTACGAACTCAATGGCGGCGGCAGGCGGGGGCAGAAGTTCTACTGCGTGGTGAAAAAAGGGTATGCCTACCTGACCAACGATTCCAACAAGCACATGCTCGAAGCGGAGCTGCCCGAGCCAGCGGCCATTGCCGAGCCGATGGCCGCCCGGCACGACCTCGGTGTTTCGGTCTTGATCAAGAACGTCCCGATCACGATCCGCACCGTCCTCTTGACCTTCCTGCGGCAGAGTACCGAGTCCCAGTTACAACAACGCGACAACGAGCCCGAAGCGGCCTACAAGATGCGTCGAGCCAGCGGCCTGAGTACGGTGGAGTTCATCGAGCAAGTGATGACCCAATGCGAGCAGTTCCAGTTCGGAATCGACGCTTCCCAGGAACGAAAGAACGTCGAGATCGATCTGCTGATGGATGCCACGCCCGATAGCGAACTGGCCAAGCACACCAAGAACCTGGCAGGTCGCAAGTCGTACTTCGCCCCGCTGTTCAACGACGGGCAGCCGCTGACCGTCTCGGCCAGTTGGAAGATGGACAAGCGCGAGCAGAAAGCCGCAGTGGCGATGGTCGAAGCGATGAAGATCGGCCTCGCCAAGGAACTCCCCGAAGGGACTGCTCCCGGCGTTGATCCGCTCTTTGACTCACTCAAAGCCACTGCCGAGCAAGGCGACATGGACTTCTGCGTCCAGTTCCAACCCACCGCCACCAAGGAGTTCGTCTTCCTCGGCGGACTGCGCCTCGTTGGCGGCGAATCGTTCGGCAAGGGACTCTCTCAACTCCTGACAGCTGTGCAGGGACGCGAGGAACTCGACAAGGTCGAGCTCAATGTCGACAGCCATGAGGGGATCGTGTTCCACCGGCTGGCTGCCAAGAACGTACCCCAGCGCGAGCAGCGGGCGTATGGCGGCTCGCCGGGAGTCTACCTCGGCACGAGCAGCCAGACGTTGTGGTTTTCCGTCGGGACGGACAAGGCGATGCCGAGCCTGAAAACGGCCATCACCCAGATCCAGGCAGGCAATGCGACAGAGCCGGGCGGCGGCACGGCCTACCCGTTCCAGATGATCCTGCACACCGCCCCTTGGCTCAACTTGCCCGCGACCGATGACGACGAGGTGTCGCGTCAGGAGTTCGGCAAGAAGGCATTCCAGCGTGACAGCGATGCACTCCGTATCTCCGTCCAGCCGACCGAAACCGGAACTCGAACCCGAGCGGTACTGGACGAAGGGTTCATCAAACTCATCGGCATGCTGTTGGCCCGGCAGTACGATGAGAGTCAGTTGTAAGCGAACGAGTGGTCGCATCGATACAAACGTCTCGACGCCCCGAAGGGGCAGCCACATGTCAGCCTGGGGCAGAGCGCAGCGCCGCCCCAGGACAATGTGAAAAAAGATGACACCAGCCCTGAAGGGGCGAAACAAAACTCACCGTATTGTGTCGCCCTTTCAGGGCTTGAGTTTTCGATATGGCCACCAACCCAGGGCGGCGCTGCACGGCTGACGCCGTTGCGCTGTGCCCTGGGCTGACGTAGTGTTGCCCTTTCAGGGCGTTCGGAATCGAGAAAGGTCACGTCGACCCCCGCCCCGCCCATCCGTGGCTTTGCTGATTCGGCTCGGAATCATCCACTCTGACCCGACAGGCTGGAAGCCTATCCCACGGGGTCTACTCGACAAACAAGAACTCATTACTGTTCACGATTAGCCGACAAGCATTCGCCAGACCGTGATGCTCGGCATACGACTGCAGCTTGGTCCTCTCTTCAGCGGATGGGACGCGCTGGAGTGCCAACTGGTACAGCGACTCAATTGGCTGAGCGGCTCGTTTCGGATCGCTCATGATCCGGCTCGCCAGATGCTCGCACTGACGAATGACGAAGGGGTTGTTCAGCATTGCTAGAGCCTGGAGCGAAGTCACCGATTCGCTACGCACCGGGGTCAGCTGATCTCCGGCGGGGCAGTCGAGGGCGTCCATGAACGGGTCGGGCAGAGTGCGGAACAGGAACCGGTAGATCGAACGCCGCGAGTTCGCCGGGTCGTCGAGGGCGAACGACTTGTAGTCGACGTTCGGGGTGACATGGATGCCGGGGGTCATCACGAACTGCTTGACCGATGGGCCCCCCATCGTGAGGTCAAGCCGTCCGTTCAGAGCGAGCAACGAGTCGCGGATCACCTCGGCATCGAGACGATGGCGGTGGCCTCTCCACAACAGACGATTGCTTCCATCGAGGGTCGCTGCGGACGGGCGGTGAGTGGCGGCTTGGCGGTAAGCAGCACTCGTCAGAATCAGCTTGTGCAGCTGCTTCAGTGACCCTCCGTTGTCGCGAAAGTGAACCGCCAGCCAGTCGAGGAGTTCGGGGTGCGAAGGCAGACTCCCCATCCGCCCAAAGTCGTTTGGAGTATCGACGAGCCCCTGGCCCAAGTGGTGGTGCCAGACACGGTTGACGATTGACCGCCACGTGAGTGGGTTCTGCGGATCGGTGATCCAGCGGGCGAGGGCCGCGCGGCGGGTGGCCTCTTGCTCTGGGTGCGGCAGCTGGAATCGTGATTGGAGACCGGCCACGCATCGGAGTGTCCCGGGCAGGGCTTCGCCGATCGGCTGGGAGATCTCACCTCGCCGGAGGATCTGCACCTCGCGCGGACGACCGATGGAGACGTGTCCCGCATCGGCAGGGAAGTCACACGTCCCCGCGAAGACGCGCCGCGGAGTGGGTAGCGTGGCCAACTCGCGGGTCGTGCGTTCGCGCCAGAAGCTGAACTCCAGTTCTTCTCTCTCCAGAGGAGTCCGCTCGCTGGCGGGCTTCGACAGCGGTCCGGCCAGCGCGGTTGGCACTGGCGTCGCTCGAACGGGGGCCGGTTGCCGCGACACCGACAACCGCATTCGCCCAATCGTGTGCATCCCTCCGTGCAGCTGATCGAGAGACACTCGTACGTGAGCCCCCTGTTTTACCGTCACCGGAGTCTGGAGTTCGAACACCGCGAGGTGCGACTGCCCGACCTGCGGGTGGATGCCCCAGGCAGTGGTCGGATCTCCGTCGATCGCGCGGGTGATGTCCCAACCGGCTTGGTCGAAGTCGGCGGTCGGGTGGCAGAGTTCAACGGGAGTGAACGAGGTCAGCTGTCCGTCCGAGGCGAGTTCCACGCGGATCTCGCTGAGGTGCAGGTTGCCGTTGTCCTGCCGCCCCGGTCCCTGCATGGGCAGTGACTCATCGGATAACACCTCCAGCCGCAGGGCGGTCCAATCGCCAGTGGGAAGTAAGGCCGCGACCGTGTAGACCTCTTTCTCGGGACGCTCGCCGGTGGCCAGCAGCGACTGATCGGGTTGCAGGACCAGCACCGTGCCGTGGGCAGTTGTGACCTCACTCGGGGTCAGGATCGACCAGAACTTCTCCGAGGCCCGCAGCCCCTCCTCCCATTGGGTATATGCCGCGCGGGACTCGTCGCTCCACAGCGAGACGATGACGCTCTTGTCCCGCGCGGTGATCGACTGGAGCTGCTTCTCCAGGGCGAGTCGGCGGACGAGCCTAGTCGGATCAGCGTCGAAGACCTTCTCGGCCTTTTCGGTCCCGGCGAAGACGGCTTGCAGCGAGTAATAATCGGCCTGCGAGAACGGATCGAACTTGTGGTTGTGGCAGCGGGCACAATGGACGGTGGAACTGGTGAACGTCGACATCACTGTCGTGACGATGTCATCGCGATCCAGGTAGCGACCGATCTGGCGGTCGAGCGTGTCTTCGCGAATGTCTCGCAGCGTACTCTCATCCCACGGCCCAGCTGCCAGAAGCCCGAGGGCGGGGGTCAACTCCGGATGATCGGGGAAGAGGGCATCCGTGGCGACCTGCTCCTCGACGAAGCGAGCGTAGGGTTTGTCGGAGTTAAGGGACTCGATGACATAGTCGCGGTAGGGCCAGGCATTCTCGCGCGGGCGGTCCTGGTCGTTGCCGTGCGTCTCCGCGAAGTGCACCAGATCGAGCCAGTGCCGGGCCCAGCGCTCGCCGTATTGTGGCGACTTCAGGAGCCGGTCGAGCAGATGCTCGTAGGCTTGCGGGTTGGTGTCTTCCACGAATTCTTGGACTTCAGCGGGCGTCGGCGGCAAGCCAATCAGGTCGAAGTAAACTCGGCGAATTAGTGTTCGGCGGTCAGCATCGGGAGTCGGTGTGAGTTGAGCTTCGGCGAGCCGGGCATACACGAACGCATCGATTGGGTTCACGTTCCATGCGGGAGGAATGCCAGCAGTTACTGGGACTGCGGGAGTCACAAGCGGCCTCAGCGACCACCAGTCGGTCGGATCGGCCTCTGCAGTTGTTGTATCCGCTGGCCAGTTCGCACCGTCATCGATCCAGCGCCGCAACTGGGCGATCTCTTCCGGCGAGAGTCGCTCTCCCTCGGGGGGCATTTCAAGTCCTTCCTCCAGACCCGCGACCATGCGGATCAGGGGACTCTCGGCGCTATGACCCGGGAGGATCGCCTTCCCAATTTCACCACCGCGCAACGCCGCGTGGCGTTGATCCAACCGAAACCCGCTCCGCTGCTTTTCGCCCCCATGACAACTGAGGCAGGACCGCTGCAAGATTGGTTGGATGTCCCGAGTGAAATCAACCTGGTCTGCAGCTGGCTTTGGCAAGTCCGCCGCCATCAACTGCACGGCGAAGCTAGTGATCAGCAGCCCAACGCGAGAAGCGATTCTCGCCGTTTGACGACGTGCCGATGTCGAAGAAGAGAAACATCTGGGCCACACGTTCGCGACTCACTCGAAGAGTGGGAGTGCTGAGATCAAGCCCGATTGTACATCAACGCGTATTGATCCACACCCAGCGAGAGTTCTCGTCAAGAGCCTGTCCAGTTGGCAGTCCCAGGCAGGAACGGTGGCTGCGAATTCCAGGATTGAGGATTCGCAGCCTTGGTCAATCGAGTAGAATTCGATTTCAGGTTCACACCCTTCGGAGCAAGACAATGGCCGTGACCGCCGAAATCCACGAGGCCCTCGACTTGAGCAAGTTGCACTTGCCTGCCAGTCCCCAGGTCATTCAGTTGATCGCAGAAAACGATGAAGGAACGGACGGTGAGCCAGCGCTCAGAATCACAGCTGTGATCGACGAATCGACGGATCTCGATCAGCTCAGCGGACGCGATATTGGAGAATTGAATTTCTTGATCCGGCAGAGTCTGCGACAGTATGGAATCCTCCTGTTCCCGTACATCTACATCGTCAAACCTAGCGAATTGCAAGACACATCGGTCGATGAAGAAGACGAGGGGGAGTGATCGTTGTACAAAGATCTTCTGAGGCAAGCTCGTTCACTGACCACGATCGATACGAGAGGAAAGCCAAAACAGGCCAATCTCCGGCGCGCAGTGTCGGCCACTTATTACGCTGTTTTTCACTACTTCGTCGATGAGGCTTGTCGTGGAATCTTAGGAACTCAGCACGCACAGCAGGGCTTTCGCCATTCGCTGGCTCGAGCATTTGTGCATACCACAATGAGGGACGCCTGTCGCAGTTTCCAAGGTGGCACTTTGCCTGAGTCCGTGAAGAAGCCGCTGCCGAAGAGCGCAGCTGGTTTGTACGACATCAATAAACCGATTCAAAACATCGCAGCCACTTTCGTCGATCTGCAACGAAGGCGTCATCTGGCAGATTACGATCTCTCCGAACGATTCAAGCGAACCGAAGTCCTGACACTTATCGAACTGGCAGAAGCTCAGATCGAAGACTTCTCCAACCTGCTGGCCTCAGATGACCGTCAATTCTTCCTGGTTTGTCTCTTGAGCTGGAAAGAACTCGGCAACCGTTGAGTTGTTTCGTAGAGCTTTCGCCACAAGTCCCTGTGGCTCCGGCATGTCGGGCGATCTGCTGAAATCGCTATGATCCGCCAGCATCCCAATGCCGTTGGTCTGGCAGTCTGGTCTCGAACGTCGAACCAGACTCCCCGCGTTACGGCATGGCGGGACAGCTGTCGCCTTCGCAACCGTGGAGCAGCACCGTGCCGGCATTTGGGAAGTTGTGGCTCGTGGATCAACTCCTCTCGCCGATCGTGCGCCCCTGTACCCGGCTGTTTGTGGGCTTATTGGCAGTCCCGGCGTTTCGCTCGATCCGGCGCAGCTTTACCCATTCCACCGAGCGCGATGAGGAGCTGGAGAAAGACCTCGAACAATGGACTCGTGGAGCGATCTTGCTGTTCGTGGCGACTTATAACTTTGAACACTGGCTGCAAGGTTTCATCCGAGTCGTCGTGAACAACTGGATGCGGTTCGAGACGAACATCCACTGGGATCTGACGTTCTCTGACCAGAATGTCTGGCTGGCCGCTGGGCGATTGATGGTGGCCATCGGGGTCGTCGAATCGATGCCCGACCAGCAGCTGTTCTCGGTCATTCATCCGGGGCTGCGAGGACTTCCGATCGACCGAAAGCAGAGCGTTGTCGCGAACCTGAAGCTGGTCTGGTTGCCTTTCCTGAAGGGGGCAGCGTGTCACCATCTCAGCCGGTCATCGCCCGTCTTTGCCATCTTGGCGGTCATCATTCCCAGCACGGCGGGGTGGGTCTGTTATCTGTTCGCGATCGTGCAGTATCTTATCATTGGACTGGTCACTTCGCGGGATCGGGCTCTGGATGTGTTGTCGGCCTTTGATCGGCAGATCGAGATCCAGCGCAACAAATTGATCGAAGAGTTCCACATCACTGCGAAGGGGACCGCCGATTCGACTGATGAATTACCGAAGGGGGTCTGAGGACATCAACGGGCGTCCGGGGTGAGTGTGCTACTCACATTACTTCCGTGATGTGGACGAGGAAATCTCGACAATCCGAATATCACTGGGGTGGCTTCTCCAGGATCGCTTCGCCTTGAACTTCCTCCAGACCGAGCATCATCGAGGGGAGTAAGACGAGGTTCCCCAGCAGTCCGGTGAGCATGGTAAAACTCACCAGCAAGCCGAAATACACCAACGGCAGGAAATTCGACAGCGCCAGTACCGAGAAGCCGAGAACGAGCGCCGCGTTGGTGAGCACCAGGGTCCGACCGATGTGTGTGGATGACTCCCGCAAGGCTTGCCGGTGGGGAGTCCCGGCCCGGATTGCGAATTGATATCCCGCCAGATAGTGAATACTGGAGTCGATCGTCAGTCCCAACGACACACTGGCGATCATCGCCGTACCGATATTGATCGGCACCCCCAGCCACCCCATGCCACCAATCAGCCACAGCGTCGGCAGCACATTCGGGAACATGGCAATCAGCGCCCACGACAATCGGCGGAACGGAATCCAGACACAGATCACGATCAGTACCACCGATAGGCCGAAGCTGACCAGCTGGTCCCGCAGCAGACTTTGAATCAGATTGGCCAGCAAGACATACAACCCGGTCACCTCCGCATCCGGAAATGTCTTTCGAGAGAGTTCTCGTACGCGGCGAATCAGTTCCAGCTTCACGTCGGCCTGTTGCCGTTCTCGGGCGCGGAGGACGATCCGCATGCGACCGGCTGTGGCGTTATATAGTGATGGCTCATACTCGGGTTGGATCTGACGCATGAATTCCTGGCGTTCTTCGACAGTGCCAGCGAACAGTGATGGGATGAAGTCGAGGCCATCCGAGAGGGCCACGACCTTGGTCAACCCGCCTCCCTGGTCACCGTTCGAGTCCACCTCGAGCGCTCGCAACTGGGAAGCCAAATGCTTGACCCGGTCGAGGTACTCCTCATCCAGTACTGCCGGGGCAGAGAAATTGACCTCCCAGGTGCCCACCCCGCCAAAGCGGGACTCGAAGTAGTCGAGTGACTCGATAATGGGACTGTCTTGGCGAAAATTCTGACTGAAGTCTGTCTCGACGCGGACGAACTTGATCCCGACAGAAGCCATCAATGTGATCGCCAGTAATACCGAGATCGTGATCCAGCGACGTTTCGTCACCGCGTCAAACAGCTTCTCCAATCCCCGGGTCAGTCGCTCCTCGGACCGGCCCAACTGTGGATCAGAGTCACGATGCCCCCACAAGATGCCCGCTGGCAGAAAGACGAAACAGGCCACCAGCACCATCATGGATGAGACTAACAGCAGCAGCCCAAAGCTCTGCACGGGGACGATCGAACTGGTCAGCAACGATCCAAAGCCGATGGCCGTCGTAACGATCGTCCAATAGATCGGGATGGCCAGTCTGCGGAAGACATCGTGAAACGCACCCAGCCGTGAATGCTGCTGCCGAGCGTTGCGGAATTCGACGGCCACATGCATCACCGTGGCGACTCCGATAATCGTCGTGAGCGACGTGAGCATCGAGCTGACCATGCTGAGCTTCAGTCCCGTCAGCGCCATCAACCCCTTGGTCCAGAGGAGTGCCGGTTGCACGACCAGCAGGGGGAGGATCATCCAGCGCAAGCTGCGAAACATCAGCATCACGACTAGCATCAACAGCAGTGTGGAGGTGACCCCCAGTATCCGGCTATCCTGCTCGACGTAGAGGAACATGTCCTGCACTTGGACCGGTTCTCCGGCGACATAAGTCCGGGGCTGGTGCCGGGCCGCCAGTTCTCGGATTTTCCGGATGGTCTCTCGACGGGGAATGGGAGACTGATCAGCGGGGATCAGACGCAGGACAATCGCCAGTGTCTGATCATCGACACCCCCTACGAGTATACCGCGAGCCTCGTGAAGCAGATCCTTCTGAAAGATGCGGAGTGCGGCGGCTTCCACCAACTTTCCCAAGCCCGTATCGAGGGCCGGAAGTTGATAAACCTTGCTGAAACATTGCGTGCTGGAAGATTGCACGCCTGGGACTTGGCTGAGCTCTGCGGCGAATGCCGTGTTCTCGGCAAGGACGGGGCGGGAGGTCACTTTCGCTGGTCCTTGTTCTCCGTCCGAAAGTTGCGGGGAATAGGCCACGAGGACAAACTCATCGCCCCCAAAGTGACACTTGCTGGTCTGATATTCCAGGAGCAACGGATCGGAGGGAGCAAAAAATGATTCGATCGACTCATCGAGTTTCAGGCTCTGAGCGGGCCAATAGCTCAGCACCGTGGCCATCAATGCCAATCCCAGCAGGACCAGACGCTGACGGACTGCAAATTCCGCCAGCCGAGCCACACAGCGGTCGGCCCATGAGGGATCGGTCTTCAAGTCGGCTCCGCGTCAACAGCCATTCGGGGACTCAGTGCCTCATCCAACAGAGGGCAAGAGGGCAAGAGGGCAAGAGGGAGGATAGTCGGGCGGCTACCACTCAACCAGTACAGCCTCTGTTTCCTGTGCGCGAGGAGCGTGCATCACAAAAGTGGGCACCCAGAGAATTTCACCACGGAGACACGGGGGCACGGAGAAATTGAGGCATTCGGGATCGGAGGTTTTGACAGGATCAACAGGATCAACAGGATCAACGACACTCTTCAGGGGTCAGCATCCTGTAAATCCTGTCCATTCTGTCTCAAATGTCCTCGTCCGCCACGGGAGTGATGCCCCCGAAAATGGTCCTGCTCCGTACCTCCGTGGTGAATTTATACCGACTTTTAAGAAGTACACACCTGCGTGAGACTGAACTCATTGTGAGGTCGCCTCCCATGCGTTACACCTAGGAATCGTCTACGTCCATCCATCGTCCCCGTGGCAGTCATGACTTCACCCTCGCAATGTCCCCAGTGCCAGGCACGCTTTCCCGAGTCACTGGAGCGATTCGGAGACAATTTCGTCTGTTTGACCTGTGGACAGATTCAGCGAATCGAAGGGCCGCCCCCGATCGTCAGGAGTCAGGCTCCTCTGGCCCCAGTGCCATCCCCTGACCGAGACGATGACGAATGGAGTACTCCCCAGCCTCTCCCGCCGCTCGATCAGCTGTTGACGGAAGGCTGGCAGTTATTTCGAGGGCGCATGGGGCTGTGCATCTCGGCGTTTCTCCTGTCGTTCCTCTTGAACCTGGTCAGTCAGTATCCCGCCTGGTACGCGGATCAGCAGATCAAGACGCAGCAGTTGGCTGCCGGGCCACAGGTGCTCTGGTCTCTCGGGCTGGCTTTGGCGACCCTCTGTCAGCTGGCGTTCTCGACGTGGTTGAATATCGGTTACACGCTGATCTTGCTGAGGGTGGTACGGGGGCAATCCGCCCAGATGGCAGACTTGTTTCGAGGCGGGGCGTTCTTCTGGCGAGCGCTGTCCTGCTTGTTGATTCTCTGTCTGTTGATTGCTGGCTCACTGGTCTTAGGTCTGATTCCGTTTCAGGTGCTGAAAGCCGCCTTCGGCTGGCTCGCTGTGGCTGCTTTACCCTCCTGTCTGATTCCAGCTGTGGTTGTCGCGCTGGTGTTCTGGCCGTATCTGATGGTGCTGATTGACCGGGACTCGCCCGACTTGCAGGCTCTACGGCAAGCGGCAGTGATCACCTCTGGAAACAAGCGGGGCCTGTTCGGGCTGTTCTGTCTTTGCGGACTGCTCTGGGTGTTTGGCGTGATGGCGGCGGGTGTCGGGCTCTTCGTGGCCGTGCCGTATACGGGAGTCGTGACCACCTTGGCGTATGATTGCATTTCTCCGCTGCGTCGACCGCGTCGGTCGAAAGATGTCGACCCGTGAACTGCGGGTGGGTGGGGCGAGATGTCTTCCCCGATACGCCGGACGCACGTCGATCATTCATCTATGGGGCGGGATTCGGTTGATCAAGCAGTGCCTCTAACCACGGGGCCAGTGCTTCGGCGGCCAGCTCATGGGCGCGGGGATTCGGATGCGAGTCAAAGCGATTGACAACCAGCCCCTCACTCACATGTGGAGCCAGCGCAACTCGCAAATCCAGGAACGGGGTGTCGTGCGTATGGCAGTATTTTCCCAGCTGTTCATGGGCCACAGAGAAAGAGTCCTCCGTCCCCAGATCGTGCAGGAATGGAAAGGCCACGATCGCCAATCGGGTTCCTCGGTATTTGCAGGTTACACGCAACTGGTCCAGTTCTGTGGTGAACCGTGGCCACGGTTCTGTAGTGTACGCCCCCCTCAAATAACCGTAATAGTCAGCTCCCTCCGGGCGGCGCAAGCTCTGCCAGCGATACCACAGCAGGTTATAAAAATAGGTATCACCAAACAGCCAGCTGCGAGGCTCCATGGCCGCTAACGACTCCACGTGGTGAGCGGTGCGGTCGTCACAGTATTCAATGTCATTCGGCACAAACACGTACACCATCAGATCGATGGGGTGTGGCTCGCGAAATAGATCGGCCACCAGTGTATCAGCCAGCATTCGAATATCAGTGCCCGGCAAACTGGCGTTGGAGACGATGATCCGCTCGGGGCGATCGCGGTCCCAGCGGGCTCGCAGTCGATCGGTGAACCGATCCGCAGGATTCTTCACACCGTGACCAAAGGTAAAGCTGTCGCCAACAAAAACGATCGACTGTTGATCAGGTTTACGGAAAGTGGGGAGCGGGCGGTCATCTCGAAAGCCATCCCGATTGGGTTCGACATGCAGCTTGAACCAGCGTCGAGAGACGTTGGTCTGGCTGAAGGAATCGGTTTGATCGTAGAACAAAGCACAGGCGATCTCCGGCAGTGTGAGTAAGGTCAGAAGCATCCACAGCCCCAAACCAGCGTTTACGCACCTCCTCGCGCGGGGACGGTCTCGCCAGCGACGCCGTAGCCTCAGCAATCCCCAGAAGGTGAATGCTAAGGACAACAGCCAGACACCCAGCCCGACGGTGTAGGCGGTTGACCAGGCGGAGAGATTCTGAAACACGAAAGGACTCGCGCGGGCGTGGTGAACCGAATTGGAATTGAAGCTTCTGCCTGATGAACTGGCTCAATGCCAGTTCCTGGAATTCACCGCAGAGGCTCGCGGAGGAAATGTTCGAAATTCCTCGGACCTCTGCGAGCCTCCGCGCCCTCTGCGGTGAATCCTCTTCATGACTCTCAGGACGTTGACTCGGACCCGTTCCCCTCAGAACACCGGATAGATGAACGGGGCCAGTCCGGTCGTCGAGAGGAACGCCAGCAGCCCCAGCAGCAACAGCACGACCACGATCGGGATCAGCCACCACTTCCCTTCCTGGCGCAGGAACTCCCAAAACTCGGCGATGATGCCGGGGTCGGCTTGGCTGGCCAAACGCTCCATCTCGGACGGCTCGGGCTTCAGAGGTTCGGGAGTGCTTGGTTCCATGAGACGTTCCAAGAGCGATGGAGAACAAGCCCAAGGGTTGCAACCCCTAGGCTTTGACTGACGACTGAAAACTGATGACTGACGACTTCCTCTAATACTGACGAAAATGCCGTCGCGGGTCATCCGACTGGGGACGTTCATTCCAATACGTCGTCGCGTGTGGGTCCGGCCGCAGCTGGAGCGGATCACGCCCCAGGGCTTTCATCAGCAGCCCCAGCGGCCAAATGACCGCGAAATACAGGATCGCTAGCGAAGCCTGGAACACGCACCAGCCGATGGGGAAGACCAGTACCATCCAGGCGACATAGACCCATCTCAACAGCGGAGGAGCCACGGTTCCGGCGATCCCCAGCCCACCCGCGATCAGACAGAGCCAAGCCCGCCACCCCTCCAGCCGCTGTCCCCAGGCCAGCCATGCACAATACACAACCGCCAGCACGCACAGCCCGATGGCAAACGTGCGGAGGGTCTGACGAGTGGGATTCCAGTCGATGCTAATCATGGGTTGAGGGTTGAGAGTGGAGGGTTGAGAGTGGAGGGACATGATTCTCTGGCCCTCAACGCTCAACGATTCAATCCAGCGGAAACTTGCCAATGTACTCGTCCAGATTCACCTGCGGTAGGTTCTTCTGGGCGGCCTTGCGAATCAGACACCGTCCGATCACGAGGGCGTCCATCTGTGTGGCGGTGAAGCACTTCCAGGCGTCTTGCGGCGTGCAGACGATCGGCTCGCCGCGTACGTTGAAGCTGGTGTTGATGACCAGCGGGCTGCCGGTCTGGGAGTGGAACGCGGTGAGCAGTTGGTGGAACCGGGGATTCCGCACCGAGTCGACGGTCTGCATCCGCGCGGAGCAGTCGACATGCGTGATGGCTGGCACGGTGGAGCGGACAGCGTTGATCTCCGAAAGCACTGGCGAGCGGGGTGGCGTCAGCCCCCTGGTCTGCGAGGGTCTCGTCGTTGCTCCGGGCGCTGACGCTTCCGGCTCTTTTCTGAGGCGCGCGGCTCGCCCCTCTTCCGTTAAATGCTCCTCCCGCACCTGCGACACCAGCAACATGTACGGGCTGTCGAGTCCCGGCTCGGCCTCGAAGTATTGATGCACATGGTCGCGCAGCACCGCTGGGGCAAACGGGCGGAACGACTCGCGGTACTTGGTCTTAAGGTTCATCACCGATTGCAGGCTCGCACTGCGGGCATCGCCGAGGATGCTGCGACCGCCGAGGGCACGCGGGCCGAACTCCATGCGGCCCTGCATCCAGCCGACGACCTCTTCACGGGCCAGGATCGCAGCCACCTCGCGGCACAACCGTGACTCGTCCTCAATGAACTCGTAGGTCACACCGGTCTGGTCGAGGAACGCCCGCGTCTCGTCATCGCTGAACTCCGGCCCGAGGAGCGACCCGCGCTGGCTGTCGTGACCGGTGGCCACGCGCGGGTTGCCGAGGATCTGGTGCCACGTATAGAGCGCCGCTCCGAGCGAGCCGCCCGCGTCACCCGCTGCCGGTTGAATCCAAAGACTCTCGAACGGCCCCTCGCGCAAGATGCGTCCGTTCGCCACGCAGTTCAGGGCCACCCCGCCCGCTAAGCAAAGATGCTTGGCCCCCGTCTGCGCATGCACATGCCGAGCGATCCGCAGCAGGATCTCCTCCGTCACCTGCTGCACCGACGCCGCCAAGTCCATCTCGCGCTGGGTGATCTCCGACTCCGGCTGCCTCGGCGGACCTCCAAATAGAGCTGCGAATTTCGGCGAGGTCATCGTCAACCCATCGCAGTACCCGAAGTATGACTGGTCCATCCGGAACGACCCATCCGGCTTCAGGTCCACGATGTGATTCAGGATCGCGTCCGCAAACCTCGGCTCCCCATACGGGGCCAATCCCATCAGCTTGTACTCGCCCGAGTTGACCCGGAACCCGCAGAAGTACGTCACCGCCGAATACAGCAACCCCAACGAATGCGGGAACCGCAGCTCATGCGACAGCGTAATCTTGTTCCCCTCGCCGACACCAAACGACGCCGTGGCCCACTCGCCGACGCCGTCCACGGTGAGAATCGCCGCTCGCTCATACGGCGACGGGAAGAACGCACTCGCCGCGTGCGAGACATGATGCTCGGTGAACAACAACCGCTTCGAGTGCTTCAGCCCCAACTTGCTCGCGATCTCCCGCCGCAGGTGCAGCTTCTCCTTGAGCCAGACCGGGATCGCCGCTCGAAACGAACTGAACCCGCGCGGGGCCACGGCGAGATACGTCTCCAGCAGCCGATCAAACGTCAGCAGCGGCTTCTCATAGAACGTCACCCAGTCGAGCTGATCGACCGTGAGCCCGGCCTGCTTCAAGCAGAACTCGACCGCGTTCGACGGGAACCGCTCGTCGTGTTTCTTGCGGGTGAACCGCTCCTCCTGAGCCGCAGCGACGATCTGGCCATCGACCACCAGCGCAGCGGCGGAGTCGTGGTAGAAAGCGGAGATGCCAAGGATGGCAGTCATGAGGAATGTTGGGTAGCCGGGGGAATCACGGATGGGCGACAGGCAATCCGTGAATCGGATCGTACAAGACCACCTCATCGAGTGGCTACTGCACGGAGACGAGATTGCGAATCCATCGTTCGCTGGTGACACTTCTTAGACTGCGATCCGAGACCACGAGTCCCCTCCGAGAGGCTGGCCTGCCGATGCCGGTGAACGACACTTCAGCGAACTCGTCGGAGTCGCTCCGACCGGCTTCCTCGCCGCTCCCGCACTCCTGGCGACGCCGATGGCTCTTTCGGTCCGTTCTGCTGTGCCTGACCTGGCTGGCTGTGGAGGCCGTGTCTTACCTGATGATTCAAGTCATGGCCCAGGGGGGAATGGCGGGCATTCGTGAAAGCCAGTTGGCCTTCAAGCATGTCGGCAGGAACCAGACGAGCCAGACGGAGACCTTTCACCCGTACATCGGCTGGGTTCATAACCCGGACTTCCTGTCTCAGGTGGACTGTTGCGGGCTCGCACTGAAGATCAACCGTTACGGCTTTTTCGACTCCAGTGATGGGATTCATCAGCGCCGCCCAGACCAACTCATCGTGGCCATCGCGGGAGGCTCCGTCGCTTGGCAGATGTCGTGCGCGGGTGCGGAGGCTCTCCGCCGAAAGCTGCACGAAGTTCCCGCGTATCGTGATCGAGAGATTGTTTTCGTCCGGCTGGCTCAGCCGGGCTACAAGCAGCCACAGTCCCTGTACGCGCTCAACTACTACCTGCTTTTGGGGGGAGAGTTTGACATCGTGATCGGTTTGGATGGGTATAACGAGATTGCCCTGCCTGTCGCGGAGAACTTCCCGGCGAATGTGGCCCTCGACTATCCTCAGGGATGGCATGCCCGCACGTTGGACATCGTTGATGCTCGCGATGCCGACTTCTCTCTGCGGGTCTTCGAGATTCGCGGACTCCGTCAGCGCCGAGCACTGGCAGCGGCGAGTTCTCCGTGGCATTGGCTGCCGTCTTATCAACTCCTCTGGTTTGCTCAAGAAGAACGTTTGAGGAACGAACTGATTGAGATTGAAACCGAGCTCATGGGGCGTGCTTATGCCCGAGGCAAGGCGTTCATCAATTCCGGTCCACATCCCATCGTCCAGGATCAAGACGCCGCGTTACGCGAGAGTGTTCGCCTGTGGAAACAAGCGACGCTCCAAATGCACCAGCTGTGCGAGGCGAACCAGATCCTGTTTGTTCACGCGATTCAGCCCAATCAATACGACCCCGGGTCTAAGCCACTTTCGGAGTACGAACAAGCCAATTGCTACAGCGACGAAGTGGAGTATGGACACATCGTCAAGCAGGGATATCCGCAACTCCGAACTGAAGGGGCAAAGCTCCGCTCACTGGGGGTGAGACATTTCGATTTGACCCACCTCTTCGCACAGACGACCGACACGCTGTATGTGGACCCGTTCTGCCATGTGAATGCACAAGGATCGGAACTGCTGGCAGTGTCACTCGGCGATCGCGTGATCCAATGCATCCCCCTGTCGGTGGAGCCGCCGGAGAGTGGAAAATAAGGGGCAGGTCGGCTCTCGCGGAGGCATTTTATACATCGCGCGGCCAGCCGTGAGACATTTGATTGTCGCTGCTGGCCACACGAAGTCTATGATGTGACCGCTCAGTACTCACCGGAAGATCAGGTCTCATTCCGCATGTCAAAACATTCCCTCCCGCGTGTCATTTCCTCCGCCAATGGCCTCGCCGCTGTGGCGAAAGCTTTCGCCGAACTGCAGACCGGGGCAGACCCGCTGGATGCGGTGATCGCTGGGGTGTCGCTGGTCGAGGACGACCCGCACGACTTGACCGTCGGGTATGGCGGGCTGCCCAATGAGGACGGAGTCGTCGAACTCGATGCAGCTGTCATGCACGGCCCCAGTCATCGAGCGGGAGCGGTCGCTGCGATTCAAGGGATTCGCCATCCGGCCCGCGTGGCCCAGCTGGTGATGCAACTGACGGATCATGTGCTGTTGGTCGGTGAGGGCGCGCGACGGTTTGCGATTTACAATGGGTTCGTCGAGGAGAACCTGCTCACGGAGCAGGCTCGCAAGATTTGGATGTACTGGAAACGCACGCGGTCGCTGCGGGATGACTGGATCGCGCCAGCGCTGGATGAGGTCGATCCCGAGGTCCGCGAGTTTTTTCGATGGGAGGCCGACGATGTCCCAGGGACAGATGCCCTGGTCTACCAGCGGTCCGAGGCTCTCGAACGTCCGACCGGAACGATCCACTGTTCAGCGATCAACCGGGTGGGAGACATCTCCTGTACCACGACCACCAGTGGGCTGGCGTTCAAGATTGCCGGGCGGGTCGGAGACTCCGCTGTGATCGGAGCGGGGTTGTATTGCGACAATGCCGTCGGCTCCTGCGGCAGTACCGGTCGCGGCGAGGCCAACCTGTTGCACGCCAGTTCGGCCACAGCTGTCGAACTGATGCGGCAGGGGGCGACTCCGCGCGAGGCGGGGCTGGAACTGCTCCGGCGCGTGGTGGCTCATACGCGCGAGCCACATCTACTGGGGAAAGATGGCCGGCCGAACTTTGGACTGAAACTGTATTTGCTCTCCAAGACCGGGGAGTACGCGGGAGTGTCTCTCTGGGGGCCGACCGATTTCGCCGTCGCGGATGGGAGCGGGGCGAGGCTGGAGCCGTGTGAGTTTTTGTTTGATAAACGGACCGGCGAGCCGTTGTGATCCCAGCAGCTGGAACTGATTCGGCAGGCACTACGAAAGTGGAACGATCTCAACCAGACCACCCGGGACCACCTCGACCACCAACTTGTGACCTGCCAACAGTCGCATCCCCATCAGTGACTCGTTTCCAACTGCGGACACCAACACCTCTCGCCAAGAACTGCCCCACGCGACTTCGGCGGCATAGATGTCGAATTGTCGAACGGACCCGTCTGCCAGCATGGCAGCACTGCCCGAATGACGAACGAGGCCCAATACGGTCACGACTTCCATCGGTAAGGTCAAAGACGAGGTGAAACCAGAATCAACGATCGCTTCCACGGTCGACTCGACCCCGCTCGGTCCCCGCACTCGCAAGCAAACGATCGCTTCGTGACGGACGTTCACGACGCCTTGGATCATTGGGCCACCCTGATTTTATATGCTGTCGGATAACCCGCCCGCATCAACCAGATGTCCGCCTCTGGCTTCTGCAATCGCAGGCGTGCAACTGAAGTGTAGTCGTCCTCATCGATCTCATAGGCACCGGTCTCGACATCAATGGCAACGAACTTGCCGTCGTCTTCTGGTCGGAGTGCTGGTCGAACCTGCTTGTCGAAGATCTCTCCTCCGAGACTGGCCAGTTCGTCCAAGGTGCGGTGCGATTTTGTACTGGGCATGGGATCCCCTCACGGTGAATGGCTAAGGTTTATCGTATCGCACTGTGCGAGGTCGCGAGAAGCCCAAATCCCAATAGCTCTCCTTCCTCGATGGAGACATCGGCCCCTTGAATCTCGTTCCCAAGCTCCAGTCCAGTGCGGTCTCCTCGATTCGCTGCCGTTCGCTATACTACTGGTTCCCGGAGCGAAGCTCGTGTCGTTGTGACCTTGCCCCGCCCTCCGTAACCTCATTGCCCACCGGCTGTTGTGTCATGGACACGAAATACATTCGCAACTTCTCCATCGTCGCCCACATCGACCACGGCAAGAGTACGCTCGCGGATCAGCTGCTGCTGAAGTCGGGGGCGATCACCAAGCGCGAGTTCCAGGACCAGATCCTGGACGACCTGGAGATCGAGCGGGAACGCGGGATCACCATCAAGGCGCGGGCCGTGGCGATCAACTACAGACTCGACGGCGTGACGTACGAGATCAACTTCATTGATACGCCGGGGCATGTCGACTTCCAGTACGAAGTCTCCCGCAGCCTGGCCGCGTGCGAGGGGGCCTTGTTGGTTGTCGATGCGTTTCAGGGAGTACAAGCTCAGACGGTGGCCAATGCCTATCTGGCCATCGGTTGCAATCTGGAGATCATCCCGGTCATCAACAAGATCGACCTGCCGGTCACCCGCATCCCCGAAGTGTGCGAGGAGATCGAGCGGATCGTCGGCCTCGACACCAGTGATGCCCTAATGGTCAGCGCGAAGCAGGGGATCGGAATCGAGGAGTGCTTCGCCGCGATCATCAAGCGCATCCCGCCCCCCAAAGGCGACCCAGCTGCCCCGCTCAAGTGCCTGATCTTCGACAGCAAGTACGACTACTACCGGGGTGTCGTGACCTACGTTCGCGTGCTCGAAGGGACCGTCAAGAAGGGCGAGCGGATCAAGTTCATGAAGGGCGGGTCGATCAATGATGTGATCGAGATCGGCCAATTCCGGCCCGACATGAAGCCGTGCGAATCGCTGGGACCGGGGCAGGTCGGTTACGTCATCACCGGTGTCAAAGAAGTCCGGCATATCCACGTCGGAGACACCCTCACGCACGCGGCCCGCCCGACGGAAACTCCACTGACCGGCTACAAAGAGCCGCAGCAGATGGTCTACTGCGGCATGTACCCGATCGACACCACCGGGTTTGAACACCTCCGCGAGGAACTTGAGCGGCTGAGCC
Organism: Planctomycetota bacterium; assembly: GCA_031431195.1. Taxonomy (GTDB): domain Bacteria; phylum Planctomycetota; class Planctomycetia; order Planctomycetales; family Planctomycetaceae; genus TH-plancto1. The sequence continues at coordinate 46,671 of JANPCU010000361.1, forward strand.
TCAACGATGCCAGCTTCTCCTTCGCGCCCGAGACCAGCGACGCCCTCGGCTTTGGATTCCGCTGCGGCTTCCTCGGCATGCTGCACATGGAGGTCATCCAGCAGCGGCTGGAGCGCGAGGCGGAAGTCGACCTGATCCAGACAGCCCCGAACGTCACCTACGAACTGCTGCTCCACACTGGTGAAGTCCAGAAGATCGACAACCCGGTCGATGTCCCCGACAGCGGCCAGATCAAGGAATTCCGCGAACCGATCGCCAAGGTGCAGTTCATCGTCCCTTCGACTTGCATCGGCACGCTGATGCAACTGTGCGAAGATCGACGGGGCACCTACAAGACGACCGAGTACCTCGGCTCCGACCGCGCCCAGCTCGTGTATGAACTGCCGCTGGCGGAAATCGTGTACGACATGCACGACAAGCTGAAGTCGGTGACGCGCGGGTACGGCACGATGAACTATGAGATCATCGGCTTCCGTGACGCCAACCTTGTGAAGATGGATATTTTGGTGAAGGGGTCCAAGGTCGAAGCCCTAGCCATGATCGTCCACCGGACCACCGCTGAACGCCGTGGCCGCGCTGTGTGCAAGAAGCTCAAGGAAGAGATCTCGAAGCACCAGTTCGAGATTGCGATCCAAGCGGCCCTCGGCGGCAAGGTGATCGCTCGCGAGACGATCTCGGCCGTGCGTAAGGACGTGACCGCCAAGTGCTACGGCGGTGACATCAGCCGCAAGAAGAAGCTGCTCGATAAGCAGAAGGAAGGCAAGAAGCGGATGAAGTCCTTCGGCGAAGTCGAAATTCCGCAGAAGGCGTTCCTGTCGGTACTGGAAGCGCGCGGCGATGAGGGGTGACCCGGGAACCAAACGAAACATCGAGCCGGAAGCGTCAGCGCCCGGAGTCTTGGTCGCTGAAGGGGTGACGCTCGATGGTGGCGGATGTTCGGCTCTGTCGGTTCCGACTGCTAGGCCGCGGGAGGTTTCGCCGCCTTAGCCAAACGCCTCAGTTGAAGTTCCATAAACGGACGCAGGACTGGGGTCCACAAGCGAGTGAATCCGGCACAGAACCGTTGGAGATCGCGTGCATCGGCTTGACCCGGATCGAGGATCGGCTCTGGTCTTCGCATTTCATCGAGTATCTCGATCAGCAGCTTGACCTCCTTCGGACTCGGACTCAGGCTGGCCAAGGCCACCGACTCTTCCGGGGTCAACTCTCGGACTCGTTGTACGACCCCGATCGCAGCTTTTCCGATCAGTTGTTCATGATCCAGCCACTGATTCAAGTCGTCCTGGAAACTCTCCTCGCTAATTCGTCCCAGTCCGAGCCTGCCGAACAGCGGTCCGACTTCGGGAGTGGACCACGACGCGAGCGTCCCGAAGACTACGCAACTGAGCGGTCCGCAATCGGGTCGAGTTGCCGCTTGCAGGAGACGTTGAAGGTTCTCGGGTTTCTCCTCTAAGACCGTGCGAGTCAGCCCCTGTGCGACTTCGGCAGCTGTGGAGTCAGGCCGCAGCAGTTGGCCTTCCATCTTCAAGACCACACTCGCGATTTGGGCCGCGATACCCGCCTTCTCCCAGGGGATATTGAACTTTCCTGTGTTGCCTTTGTTCTGGGTGAGGTATCGCGTGTCGGCTGCGGACAGCAGATCCGGCCCGATCAATTTCACGACCGCCCGACGGGCAGTGGCCCCCGCGGGATCGAGCAGGTTCCACTCCTCAACCACAAACTCGACGAGTGATGTGACGGGCTTCTCCACCGAACCGGCAGCTGTGAATTGCTTCGGCTCGACCCAATTTTTCCAGTTCGCTTCGAAGTTGTCTGGCTCTGTAGAGAAGCTGAGTGTCCCCTTGGCGGATTCGTCGGGGGATTTGAACTGACTCAGTATCAACCGACCGGTTTCCGCATCAATCCGGGTACTGGCAAAGGAGGATTCGATATGCAGCACATTCTGAGCGATGTGCATTTCATGGGTCTCTTCAGTGGGGACGTAGAGCAGCGCAGCGGGAGCCACTCGAATTTGGAGCGGGGCACCCTCCGTCTTGGAGTTGAATCCATACCCAAACATCAGACTGACGTTCTCCTTTTTGTGGGGGACATCCTGACCTAGAAAGTTCATGGTCAAGTAGGGCTTTGGACCATCGGGGCGACGGATGGTCAATTGACGACCCGATTGATGGCTCGCGATCGAGATCCACGACTTCGTCACACCGACGAGGTAACCCCGTAACTGGCCATCCGAGGTCCGAGTGTTTTCGAGACGGAGTCCATACTGGCGGGATGGTGACAGGATCAATTGCACATCAAACTTGCCATCGTGCCATAGTCCGGTGTAGTCCTTGGTGGGATGACCCGTCCCCGAGACAACCCATTGATGACCGTGAGACTCAAAGTTCTCCAGCCAGTCGCGGACCTTGAGTAGGGCGACCTGCTCCGGGGAGAGTGGCACCGTCAGCTTCGGAGCCCCGGGGCACTCCTTCACATGGATGAACAGCCGATGCGGGTCATCACTGCGAAATGGTTCCAGTAATTCCAGACGATGACTCAGGTATCGAGCCGAATCTCGCAACTGCGTTTCGATGGCTTGACGATTGGCCAGCGAACAGGGGCCAGGCTTCAAGCCCAGAGACTGAATGAACTCTTCCGGAGTATCCTTGGCGAGGCCCTCGACCACAAATTCACTCACCTCAACCGCGCGACCCATGTCGGTGACATCCACCACGAGATGCATCAGGGAGGCTGAGGCTTCACTCTCAAAGTGGACTGTCAGTTCTCCTCCAGTGCGACCATCCAGCTCGATGGCCTCTGTGGCTAATTTTTCGAGATACAGTCTGGCCTCCTCGTTGAATTCCCACGACTTGCCGCTTTGCCATGCCTTCTCGTTGCTCTCCTGCTTCATGCCAGCCGGGCCATTTGTGTTGAAGGTGATGGTGGGCTTCTTCGATGCCTGAACTGAGGCTCTTTCTAAGGGGCTTTCCGTGGGCGAGCCACTCAGCTGAGTGCGAATGGCCAAGGCGAGCGAAGCGGACGCCCCGTGAATGCGGATGTCACCCGTCTTGTAGTGCGGGCCTTCCGAGATCAGCAGCTGCCCCCGGCCAGCGATGGTGACGGTGGCGTCGGCGTACCCGAGCGAGTGGTAGCCATTCAAGATCAGTGACTGGGCTGTGGCGTGCCACTCCTGTGTGGTGCGATTCGCCCCTTCAATCGCGCGAGGATGAGACCGGAGTTGTTCCAGAATCTGATCCGTCGGAAAGTCTTGGTTCCCCAAAATCTGCAGCTGGGCGATGACTTTGATCGCTGGCGGATCGCCAGCGGCCATGGCAGATGATCCGATCAGCCCACTGAACATGACGCAAATACATAACACTCGTCCATCCATGACTGTTTGCTCCCCACGCATCCCCGAATGAAGGGCGGGATCATGGGGCAGAGTGAAGCTGGCGTAAAGAGGAGTTGTCGCCCAGTCTACAGAGAGTGAGGGAAGCGCCATCGTCCCGCTATTCCCGGTCAGGATGTGACCGAAATCTCTGACTCATCAAATTGCCACATGATGCAAAGTATTAGCCGTACCAGACTCCATAAAAAAACAGGGCCGGAGAACCCCCTACAGAATTCTCCAGCCCCGGTCTCATTTCGATTCCATGTTTATGGAACGCTAACAGCTGTGGTTTAATCATCAGGTCGGGATCACAACGGAAGCGCGGTCCCCCTTGGGGCCAGCCTCCATCTCGTATTCCACCGCCTGTCCTTCGAACAGGGAGTCGAATGCCACATCTTTGACAGCTGAGACGTGGAAGAACAAGTCCTTCCCTCGCTCACCACCGGCGATGAAGCCAAAACCTTTGTCCGCAACCAACTTTTTGATCGTGCCCCGCTGCATGGCAGCCCTTCCCACAAGAGATTTATGAAACGCCCTTGGAGAGATATTTCTGTCACTGTCCTCACGAAACGTACCCCGCGACACCATATTGTCGCTGACAGTCAGCACCACATCAGATCACAAGTCGCGAAAGAATCGCCGCTCGAATGAAAAGGTAGAAGACGGGAAGGCACGAAAGCCATGAGGCAGAGGCAGGATACCTCTCCTGAATGTGTCAGAGTAACGGTCACTACTGGGATACGCCAGTACCGATGCGTGTATTTTCCATCCTTGTGAACATGAGAACACTTGTCTACTCGCGACCGGCAGTTTCTGCATATTCGTTGTATCGAGCGGGCATCGGCAGAGATTCTCCAATCGTTACTTGCGGCTCCTCACGGACAGGTCATCCCAGTCCGAAAGGGTGACGTAGGGTCGACTGGGACGCGTTGCGCGCAGTCCGAATCGACTGAGGTAGGAGTGGCCATGATTCTTCGCGATCTGCTGGTCCGCACGGGAATGCGGGCATCGGAGTCGATGGAGCGATTGACGAAAATCCTGCGACTGAAGCGGTCGGGGGCGAGGCAATTGGAGCTGGTCTCGATGGAGGACCGGCTGCTGTTTAGTGCTGCGCCGGGGCCGCTGCTGGTCGCGCCCGCTCCCACTGCGCAGATTGAAATGGTGGTTGCGGCTTCGCTCGATGCGCCCGTAGAGATCGCGTCGAGTGGTGTTGCCGAATCTACGAGTGACTCGACGAACGCCCAGGGGTTGCCACCCCTGGGCTTTGATTCCGTGCTGAATGCGACCACCCACGAACTGGTGTTCATCGACACCGGGGCCGAGAACTATCAGACCCTGCTCGATGACCTGTGGAGCCATCAAGACCCTGCCCGCCAGATTGATGTCGTGCTGCTTTCCGCCAACGAAGACGGCATCGCCCAAATTACGGACACGCTGGCTCAGTACACCACGGAGAAACTCGACGCCGTTCACTTCGTCACCCACGGAGCCGACCGGGCCATCAAGCTCGGCAACACTTGGCTCGACGCAGCCTCTCTCGACCAGAACCGCGACCAGATCGCCGCTTGGGGCGAGGCCCTCCAACCCGGTGCGGATCTGCTGATCTACGGCTGCGATTTGGCCGGGAATGATCTCGGTCGGGCGCTGCTGAACAATCTGGTCGATCTGACGGGAGCTGACATTGCAGCCAGCATCGACGACACCGGTTCGTCGCTGCTGGGCGGCGACTGGGATCTGGAGTATGAACTCGGCGACGTTGAAAGCGAAGTGGCCTTCAGTGGGTTGCTGCAATCGGAGTGGGACTCGCTGCTCAATACATTCACGGTGACGAATACGAGTAACACGGGGGCTGGCTCACTGCGGCAGGCTATCACTGACGCGAATGCTCTGGGCGGGGCGGACACGATCTCGTTTGCGGGACTGGGGGCCGGAACTCACACGATCAGTCTGTCCTCAACGCTCACGATCTCATCTCAGGTCATTCTGGATGGATGGACTGCGACGAGTTATTCCGGAACGCCGCAGATTGTCTTGAATGGTAGCTCGGCGGGAGCGGGAACCCCCGGGATTACACTGACATCCGGTGCCTCAAACAGCATTATTCGAGGTCTGGTCATTCAACAGTTCTCCACGAATGGGATTCTCCTTGACGGAGTCAATAGCGTCACAGTCGCTGGCAACTATATCGGGACTGATGTCACCGGATTGAGCGATCTCGGCAACGGCGAAGACGGGATTCAGCTTCAAAATGGCGCATCGAGCAACACGATCGGTGGCCTGACCGTTGCTGACCGCAACGTCATCTCGGGCAACAACAACGCCGGGATTGCGATCGACGGGGCGACGGCCTCGGCTAATACGATCATTGGTAACTACGTGGGGCTGGGATCGGATGGCTTGTCCGATATAGGGAACACGCATGATGGCGTTCACTTGCAAGCTGCGACCGGCACGATCATGGGGAGTACGAATGCCAACGGTCGCAATGTCATTTCGGGCAACGAGATCAACGGGATCGGACTCGATGGGGCCACGGGAACGGTCATTCAGGGCAACTACATTGGGACAAATTCCCTAGGGACGTTAGACCGAGGTAACACGTCCAGCGGCATTGCCTTGGGAGGAGCTGCAACCGGTAACATAGTCGGCACCACCGGTGGTGGCTTGAATGTTATCTCCGGTAACAACCTGTATGGAGTAGAACTCTCTGGCACCGGGGCCAGCAGCAATACCATCCAGAACAATTACATTGGTTTGAACGCCACCGGTTCCGCGTTGATTGGTAACAGCAATGACGGGGTAATCTTGCTTAACGGAGCCTCCAACAACACGGTCGGCGGGGCCACCTCCGTTGCTCGCAATATCATCAGCGGCAACAGTGATGGTGTGCAAATAGGCGGGGTATCTGGTGGCTCAAACAACAACACAATTCAGAACAACTCCATCGGCACCGACGCGACGGGAACAGTCGACCTCGGCAACCTGGACGATGGCATCGATATCGATAACGCGGCCCTCAACAATCAAGTCCTCAACAACCTAATCTCGGGAAACACCAGCGACGGCATTGATTTGGGCGACGCTGGAGCCAGTACTGGCACGATCATTCGCACAAACTTGATCGGCACTGCTGCGAACGGAACCTCGGCGTTGGGGAACTCGGGACACGGCATTCTGATTGGCAACGGAGGCACCGCCAACAGTACGTCCGTCGGCGGGACATCCGTCGGCCAGGGCAACACCATGGCCTTCAATAGTGGCGATGGTGTCTACGTCGCGGCCAGTTCTGGGGTCTCAATCCTGAGCAACTCGATCCACTCGAATACTGGCCTGGGCATAGATCTGGGCACCAATGGTATCACTGCCAACGACCTCAACGACGCCGACACTGGTGCGAACGCGTTGCAGAACTTCCCCGTGCTGACTGCTGTCGGCACCGATGGCACCCAGGTGGCCATCGCCGGGACGCTCAACTCGAATGCGAATACGACTTACCGGATCGAGTTCTTTGTGGCCGATGGGGCTGGCAACGGAGAGGGCCGGACCTTTCTGGGATACACCACCGTCAGCAGCGCCACGAATGGGAATCTCGGCTTCGTCACCAAGTTCAACGACGCCGTGACGCCCGGACAATTCATCACTGCCACGGCGACCGCGATACAAACGGGGGGCACTTATGGGGACACTTCTGAGTTCTCCGTGAATGTGGCCGCGACCAGCGCTCTCATCGTGGACACCACGCAGGACACCGTCGATGGCCTCACGACTTCGGTCGCTAACCTGCTCGCGAATCGGGGCTCTGACACGTTGATCTCGCTGCGAGAAGCGGTCATCGCCACCAACAATACGGCTGGCACGGAAACCATCTTCTTGCCTGCCGGAACGTTCACGTTGACTCAGAGCGGGATGGGTGAAGAGTTTGCAGCGACCGGTGACCTCGATCTGCGTGGCAACGTGTTGATTGTCGGAGCGGGGGCCGGGGCGACGGTCATCAATGCCAACGCGATCGACCGCGTGCTCGATGTCCTGAATAGCTCCACGGTCGCGTTGACCGGTCTGACGTTGACCAACGGAGTTGCCGCTGACGGCGGCGGCGTCCAGAATTCATCGAATTCCACGGTGATCTTGAGTGACAGCGTGATCTCGGCGAGTACGGCCACTGGTGCTGGTGGCGGCGTGGACAACCACGGCACATTGTACATGAACCGCGTTCGCGTCACGGGGAATACGGCCTCTGAGGGCGGCGGGCTGGAGAATGGTGGCACGGCCTCCCTGACCAATTCGTTGTTTGACACCAACGTCGCGACCTCTCGCGGCGGCGGGGTGCAGTCCAAAGATGGCACTTCAAATCTGCAGATGATCAACGTCACGCTCAGTGGCAACACCAGTGCTCGAGGGGGCGGCGCGTATCTCGGCACCAACGCTGTACTCCACAATGTCACGGTCTCCAACAACACCGCCAGCTCGCAAGGCGGCGGCATCTATCGCGATACCGCTACGGTCAATCTACAGAACACCATTGTCTCCGGAAATGTGAGCGCCAGCGGTCCCGATGTCTTTGGAGCGATCGCCAGCCAAGGCAACAACCTCATTGGCAACACCACCGGAAGCAGCGGCTGGACTGGCAGCGATTTCCAGAACGTCAATCCACAGCTGGGCACGCTGGCCGACAACGGCGGACCGACACTGACGCACTCGCTGCAATTCGCCAGCCCGGCGATCAACGCAGGGTCGGCCACAAACGCCCCGGTTGTCGACCAACGTGGCTCCACTCGCAACGTTGGTACGGTGGACATCGGCGCGTATGAATTCGGCGCGATCGTCCCGGTGATCATCCTGTCGGACCCACCGGGCATCACCGTCACCCCGACAAGCGGCCTGACGACGACCGAGGCGGGTGGCACCGCGACGTTCTCGATCGTTCTCGACTCCGCTCCCACGGCCAATGTCACGATCCAACTCGGGTCGACTGATAGCACCGAGGGGACCATCTCCGGGTCCACGCTGGTCGGCAACACTCTGACCTTTACGTCCGCGAACTGGAACACGCCGCAGGTCATTACGGTCACCGGGGTCAACGACGCCGTCGGCGATGGCGACATCAGCTACACGATCACCACGCTCAACGCGAGCAGCACTGACCTCAACTACAACGGCATCAACCCGAGCGATGTCAGTGTCACCAATACCGACAATGACCTGTACTCGATCTCGGGGACCATTTTTGAGGATATCGACGGTGATGGCTTGGTCAGCGACGATGGAGTGGGACTGGCGAGTGCCATCGTGTCGCTGTATCGCGATGATGGGGACGGCACGCTGGACGCGGGCGACTCGATCGTCAACTCGGTCCTGGCCAGTTCCACGGGACAGTACACGTTTGGGGCGTTGTCGAACGACACTTACTGGGTGGTCGTCGACTCGCGCAGCTTCATTGGGACGACCGGACTCAATGCGGGACAGACGATCCACGATCAGTGGGCCGAGCAGACCTACGGCTCGGTCGGCAGCGTGGGCTGGAATGGCTCAGCGTACACATTTGCGGGCACAGCGGGATCTTTCTTCGGCGGCCTGCGGCAGGATCGCGGGGACAACGGGGCCAGCCTGCTGACGGGCGAGCACATCACCCGCGTCGCCCTGTCCGGCGGCAGCGCGACCGGTGTCGACTCCGGCTTCAGCTACAACGTGATCACCAACACGCGCGACGGCGACGAAGTCGGAGCCAACAATCGCACCATCCAAGGCTCGCTCCGGCAGTTCATCCAGAACTCGGATGCCCTGCAAGGCGTGCAGTCTTCGCAGTTCAAGCTCAACACCAGCGACCCCAACTACTCGGCGGTGACGAACTCGTATCGCATCGCCCTGGTCGGGTCGGTCCTGCCGTACCTCAATCAGACAGTCACGTTGGACGCCACCACGCAAGCGGGCTACGACGGCACGCCGAGCATCGACTTGGATGGCTCCGCGATCACCGGTGCTAATCGGCATGGCTTTGAGTCCGACGCCAGCAACATCACGATTAAGGGCTTCACGATCCGCAACTTCACCGCTGCCGGCATTTCGCTCGGTGGGTCTAGCGGGCACACGATACAGTCGAACTACATCGGCACGGATGTCACCGGCACGCTCGACCAAGGCAACGGGCTGGGCATCTTCTTGGGCGGTGGAGCTGACGCTTCGACGATTGGCGGAGTCGGGCTGGGCAACGTGATCTCGGGCAATACGGGCGCTGGCCTGACGCTCAACGGAGTCAGTCTGGTGACAGTTCAAGGCAACTATATCGGCACTAATGCTTCCGGACTAATTGACCTGGGTAACTCTGGCCAGGGTATCCAATTGGAGGGCGGAGCGGCCAACAACCTGATCGGCGGCACAAACACCGGCCAAGGCAACACCATCGCCTACAACGTCTATGACGGCATCGCCCTCGCCAGCAATGCGGGCGACGGCAACACGCTGCTCGGCAACATCATCTACGGCAATACGGGCTTGGCAATTGACCTGCATGACGACGGAGTCACGGCCAACATGGCTGGAGATGTCGACACCGGCGCGAACGAACTCCAGAACTTCCCGCTCATCACCTCGGCCACCCTCAGCGGCACCGACCTGACGGTGGGCGGCTCGCTCGACACCGATGGCCTCAACACGCAGTACCTGATCGAGTTCTATGCCAATCCCGCAGGCACACAGGACGCCACCCACGGAGAAGGCCGGGTCTATCTCGGCTCCACCACAGTGACGACCAACGGGAGCGGCGAGGCGACGTTCTCGAACGTCATGTTCTCCGGTTATTCGCTCGGAGCCAGCAGCACCGTCACCGCGACAGCCACGCGCATTGACGCTCCGGCCCAAGTCGGCGTGAGCGACCAGTTGGCCTACGGGAACACCTCCGAGTACGCCGCCAACTTTGCCATCACGGTTTCCGGCGTGAGCCAGTCGCTGCCTGGGTCTCAGAACGTCAACGAAGACGCGACACTGACCTTTTCGTCCGGGAACGGGAATGCCATCACGGTCGAAGACGGCGTCGCCGGGGATGGCCGAGTCCAGGTCACGTTGACCGTGACCAATGGCTCATTGACTCTCAGCGGCACGACGGGGCTGAGTATCCCCGGAGGCAGCAATGGCAGCAGTCACATGGTGATCTGGGGGACCGAGAGTGCGATCAACACCGCCCTGCAGGGGGCTTACTATACCCCCACGGGCGACTACAACGGGCCTGCGAATCTGGCGGTCACCACCGCTTTGGCAGCTGACCTCAATGGGCACTACACGTTCGACGTGGGCAACGCGATCGATGACAGCGTCGGAGTTTCCCAGAACGGTACGCTCCTTGGCGACGCCACGGTGTTGACCGATGGCACACGGGGCCAAGTCCTCAGCTTGGACGGCAACGGGGACGCCGTGCAGATCAACAGCCTGTTTGGGGATCCCGCGAATATTACCGTGGGCGGTTGGGTGAACCTGTCGGCATTGGCCAGCGGTCGCAAGGAGTTCATCTCGCTCAACGACCGAGTCCACATCGCCTTGGACGACTCCGGAGGAGTCAAAGGCTCGGTCCAAACGAGTTCCTCGACTTGGACCGACCTGAACTCTGGTCTGCTCATCCAAGGGACCGGCTGGCGGCATGTGATGTATGTATTCGACGACATCAACAACCAGCACACGCTGTACATCGACGGTGCCGTGGCCGCCACGGATGTCAACAATAATTCGATCGACTACTCCGGGGCCACCCCCACCACGCACATCGGGCGGCATCCAGTCAGCTCGCCCGCTCTCGATCTCCCGGGGTCGGTGGACGACGTTCGCATATACACGAGGGCGCTGACAGCGAGCGAAGTCGCCATCTTGGCCAATGACCAGGCGAGCGTGTCTGCCAACGTGGCGATCTCCGTCAACCCGGTCAACGACGCCCCCACCATCGGCTCTGGCGTCGTGGCCGCTGTGCTCGAAGACTCCACCAACCCTGCCGGGGCGACGCTCGGCAGCCTGATCTCCGGCAGCTTCAGCGACATCGACGCCGGAGCCAGCCTCTCTGGCATCGCGGTAACATCGAACACCGCGCCGGTCACAGAAGGCGTCTGGCAATACTCAACTGACAGCGGATCCAACTGGTTCGAGATCGGGACCGTCGGCATCAATGGACTCGCCCTGAGTACCAACTCACTGGTCCGCTTTGTGCCTGCCGCCGACTTCAACGGGTCGCCGACGGTCATCTCGATTCGGGGCCTGGACAACAGTTACAGCGGCGGCTTTACGAGCGGAGCGACGCGAGTCCTCGTCGACACGACCAGCCCCGGTGCCAGCTCAGCGATCAGTGCCAGCTTGCAGTCCATCAGCACGAGTGTCACAGCGGTCAATGACGTTCCCGTCCGCACGGCGGGTACGGTTGGCAACTTGACGGTGCTCGAAGACTCTGGACTCACGTCGCTCGGCCTTGGCGGCGTCACGTACGGCACCGGCGGCGGGTCCGATGAAGCGGGCCAGACATTGACCTACACCGTCACTGTCATCCCGTCGTCGGCTTTCTTCGGACGAATCTACTTGGCCGATGGCACGACTGCCGTGTCGACCGCCACGTCTTACACCCTGGCGGAGATCCGTGGGATGCAGTTCGCCCCGACGCTGAATCGCAACGGTGGCCCGTCATTCTTCTCGTATCAGGTGCAAGACTCTGGCGGCACTAGCGACGGCGGCATGAACATACTGGCCGAGACGATTCAACTGAACATCACCGCCGACAACGACGCCCCGACAGTCACGCTGATCGCCAATCAAACCAGTGCAGAAGACGCGACGGTCGGTCCGCTCAGCTTCACGATCGGAGATGTCGAAACTGCTGCCGGTTCGTTGACCGTCACCGCCACGTCGAGCAATGGCGCGCTGATTCCCATTGGTAACATGACGTTCGGCGGCTCAGGGGCGAGTCGTACGATCACGCTGACTCCGGTCGCTGACGCTTCCGGCTCGTCGACGATCACGCTGAATATCAGCGATGGGACGACGACGACGCAGACCACCTTTGATGTCACCGTTTCTCCGGTCAATGACGCCCCCGTGATGGTCCCGCAGTCGCAAGCGTCGACCATCACCGAAGACGACGCAGCCTCCACGGTCACCGTGGCGACGTTGCTGAGCGCGAGTGTGACCGATGTGGACGCCGGGGCGGTCGAGGGGATCGCGATCACTGGCCTAACCAGCACTGGCGGGTCGCTCGAATACTCCCTGAACGGCACCGATTGGATCGCCATCGGGACCGTCAGTGATGTGAGTGCCTTGCTCTTGCGAGACACCGACCGCTTGCGTTTCTCGCCCAACGGCCTCAGCGGCGGCACGCTGACGCTCACGTATCGAGCCTGGGACCAGACCAGCCACACGGCCGGAACCAACGTGAATTCCACGGTGACCGGCGTAACGACTCCCTTTAGCGATGCCACGGACACCATCACCGCGACGGTGACGTCCATCAACGACGCCCCCACGATCATGACCAGCCAACTCACCCTCAGTGAGGGGGCCACGGTGGTATTGACGACCGCCAACATAGATATCAGTGATCCCGACTCGTCCTCGATCAACCTGACCTTGGCCGTCAGCAACGTCGTCGCGGGCCGGTTCGAGTTCATCGCTGATCCCGGCGTGACCATCACTACGTTCACTGTTGAGCAAGTGAAACTGGGCGAGGTGCAGTTTGTTCACAACGGCAGCGAGATCGCTCCCGCCTTCGATGTCTCGGTGAGTGACGGCACCGACTCGGATGGCCCAATCGCCGCGACCATCACCTTCATCCGCGTCAACGACAACATTCCGGTCGTCTCTCTCGGGCAGTCATTCACCGTGGCCGAGAACACCACCAACGGCACGAGTGTCGGCAGCGTGTTGGCCACCGATGGCGACACGTTCACGCTCTTCCAGAACTGGACGATCACCGGCGGCACCGGGGCGGCGGCCTTCTCGATTCACTCCACGACCGGAGAGATCACCGTCAACAACGGCGCTCTGCTCGACTTCGAGACCACTCCGTCGCTGACGCTCTTCGTACGCGTCTCCGATGGAGTGAATACCTCCGCGGTGCAGATGCTTACCATCAATCTGAGCAATATCAACGAAGGCCCGCAAATCACCGGACCGGCCAATACCAGCGTCAATGAGGACGGCACGACGACAGCGCTCTCGGTGACTCTGAGTGATGTGGACACGGCCGCAACCTCGCTGTTGCTGACCGCGACCAGCAGTGACCAGTCACTGATCCCGGATGGCAACATCGTCATCTCCGGGATCGGGGCCAATCGTACTGTGACAATCTCGCCGGCGGCTGATCTCATTGGTGGCCCGGTGACAATTACTCTGACGGTGAGCGATGGAGCCTTGTCAACGCAGATGACCTTCCAAATGGTCGTGAACGCGGTCAACGATGCACCGACGATCTCGGTCGTAGCCGACCAGTCGATTGACGAGGACACCACCACTGGGCCATTGGCGATCATCGTTGGAGACATTGACTCCAATGTGAATGGCCTCGTCGTGACAGCGACTAGCAGCAACCAGGGTGTGATCCCGGACGGCAATCTGGTGATCTCGGGAACCGGAGCCAATCGGACCATCACGGTCACTCCCGCACCCGATCAGATCGGCGGACCGGTGACGATCACGCTGACGGTGAGCGATGGGGGCCTGACGACCCAGCAGACCTTCACTGTCAATCTGACACCAGTCAATGACCTTCCGGTGATCGCCCCACAAGGGTTCACTGTCAACGAGAACAGTCTCGCTGGCACTGTCGTCGGGACGGTGCTGGCCACCGACATTGATACCGGTGCGGTGCTGACCTATGCGATTGATTCGGGGAACGACAGGGGAGCGTTCGCGATCAACTCTGCCACCGGAGAGGTCACCGTCGCGAATCCAAACGCACTCGACTTCGAGACATCGCCGGTCTCTCTGCTGACGGTCTCTGTCACCGACAGTGTGAGCGTAGCTCAAACCACCACGATCACAATTCGGCTGTTGGATCTCAATGAGGTTCCGACCTCGCTCGATCTCAGTCACATCAGTGTGGGCGAGATGAGTTCCGTCGGCACCTTGATCGGGCAGTTGTCGTCGATTGATGTCGATGCGGGTGACGCGGCGATCTACTCGCTTGTCGACGATGCCGGTGGCTTGTTCGCCGTCGATGCGAACACCGGTGAGATCACTGTCAACGGGCCCCTCGATTTCGAGACCTCCGCGAACCACACCATCATCGCCCGCATTTCCGATACCGGCGGGCTAGTCCTCGACCGCAGCTTTGTCATCTCCCTGATCGACCTCAACGAGGCCCCTGTCCTGATCGGTGGCGCGTTCGGCCTGTCCGAGACCAGTACCAACGGCACCCACGTCGGTACTATTGGTGCCAGCGATGTCGACGCGGGCGACCAGCTGACATTCTCGCTTGTGGGTGGAAATACCAGCGGGGCGTTCTCGATCGATGCGAACACGGGAGCCATCAGCGTCGCGAATACAGCTGCGATTGAATTCGAGACGAACGGGTCGTTCACACTCACGGCCCAAGTGGCTGACCAGGCAGGTCTGACTCATCAACAGTTAGTCACAGTCACTTTGAGCGACATCAACCAGCGTCCCACCGTTCTGGCGGGGATCTATCACATCCATGAATGGTCGTCGGTCGGCAGTCTGGTGGGAGTTGTGCTGGCCTCTGATGTCGATGCCGGTGATACGCTGTCGTACACGTTCGTCGCTGGCAATACGGGCGGGCGGTTTATGATTGATCCGATTACCGGAGAGATCACCGTCGCCCATGGAGCGGGATTCACTCACGAAACTCAATCGTCATTCTCAATCACGGTTCAGGTGCAAGACACCGCCGGTCTGACGCACTCCGCCGACATGGTAGTCGTTGTCGACAACGTCAACGAACCCCCGGTCGCTGTTGATGACATCTATGCCGTGAATCAGTTCGAGACACTCACCCCGGCGGTCATCAATGGCGTCCTCGTCAACGACAGCGACAGTGACTCGTTGTTGATCACGACCGCGCTCGTTCAAGGTCCGCAGCACGGAGCACTGACGTTCAACGCGGACGGGACTTTCACCTACGTGCCGGACGACCAATTCATTGGGTCGGACACTTTCACGTATATCGTCAACGATGGACTGGAGTCGAGCAGCGTGGCCACCGTGTCACTAACGGTGAATCTGATCGCACCCGGCGGTGGACTGGGTGCAGATTCCGATTCACTGGATGAACAGGACGACGTCGAGACAACGGATGCGACAGATTCCGAGGAGCAGACCGACCACTCGGAGATCCATGAGGATTCCGAAGCCACCGGCGAATCATCGGGCGATTCAGAGGACGCAACCGATTCTGTAATCAGTATTTCATATTCGAGCGAATCCTCGACAAGCGCAGCCTGGCTTCCGACCCTCAACATTCTGGACGACTTCTTTCGCCCCAACAGCAGTCTTGTCGAACTGCGTTCAGGGGCTCGTCACTCGTCCATTCCCCGATCTGGTTTTGCGAATCAGGTGCGCCGACTTCCGGACCTCCTCCCAGTCGTTCAGGAGTTCATTCCGGCACCGCTGCAAGACCTGACCCATGCGATTCTCAATAATCACAGTATGTGGAATGAGCTCAATACCATCCGTCACCAGATGGAGGATCAACACCAATCCTCCATCTTTGCCGAGAACATCGTGGTCGGGACAACCACAGCAGTCACCGGCGGGCTGACGGTCGGCTATGTGATCTGGTTGATTCGTGGCGGCTCGCTGCTGGCGACTATGGTCTCGGTGATCCCAAGCTGGGCCTCATTCGACCCGCTGCCAGTGATGGATCGTTTCGAAGAGGAGAAGTCGGTGGAAGACAAGGAGTCGCTCGCCTCGATCGTGTCCGGAATATGAGAATCACGGCATCTTGCTGCTCGGCATGCAGTCGAATGGGAATGATTCAGCAAGCAAACCCGCTGTGCTAAACGGGCGGATTTCGTATGGGAGAGTGACACACTTGTTCACCGCGAGGCAAGGTCTCACAATAAGGCAGTCCCACGCACGCCGGGACTTGCCCCTTATCGACTCCCTCCTGACACTTCCACATGCCCGCCATCACCAAACTGCTCGTTGCCAACCGGTCCGAAATTGCGATCCGAGTTTTCCGCTCGGCTCATGAACTCGGCATCCGCACCGTCGCCATCTATGCCCACGAAGACCGGTACGCCCTGCACCGCTTTAAGGCCGATGAGGCGTACCAGATTGGCGTCCCCGGCGAGCCAATCAAGTCGTATCTGAATATCGACTCCATCATCGCAGCTGCCAAGAAGGCGGGGGCGGATGCGATTCATCCGGGGTATGGATTCCTGTCGGAGAAGCCCGCCTTTGCGCAGGCCTGTGCCGACGCGGGGATCATTTTTGTGGGGCCAAAGGTCGAGCATCTCGAAGCCCTCGGGGACAAGACAGCGGCTCGCAAGATCGCGATCCTGGCCAAGGCTCCGATCCTCAGCGGCACCGAGGACGCTTTAACGGACGCCGCAGAAGGGGTCATCGCCGCCAAGAAGCTCGGCTACCCCGTGATCCTCAAGGCAGCCCACGGCGGCGGCGGTCGCGGCATGCGCGTCGTCGAGAGCGAAGACCAGTTCGTCTCCAGCTACGAAACCGCCCGCCGAGAATCGCTGACCGCCTTCGGCAGCCCCGACATCTTCATCGAGAAGTACATCCGCCGCGCCCGACATATCGAAGTCCAACTCCTCGGCGACAAGCACGGCAACCTCGTCCACCTGTTCGAGCGCGACTGCTCGGTCCAGCGGCGGCATCAGAAGGTCGTCGAACTCGCCCCAGCTCCGAACCTTGACCCCAAGGTCCGTGAGGCTCTGTGCCAAGCCGCGGTCAACATCGGCAAGCAGGTCGGCTACGAGAACGCGGGCACGGTCGAGTTCCTGGTCGATGCCGACACGAACCAATACTTCTTCATCGAAGTAAATCCCCGTATCCAGGTCGAGCACACCGTGACCGAAGAAGTCACCGGGTTCGATATCGTCAAGTCCCAGATCCTCGTCGCGCAAGGTGTCCGTCTCGACGATCCCGAAATCGGCATGACCTCGCAAAGTGTGATCAAGACCAACGGCTTCGCGATCCAGTGCCGGGTCACCACCGAAGACCCCGAGAACAACTTCACGCCCGACTACGGACGCATCGCACACTATCGCTCCACGGGTGGCATGGGCGTCCGGCTCGATGCGGGTTCCGCGTTCTCGGGTGCCGTGGTGACACCGTACTATGACTCCTTAATGGTCAAGGTCACTGCTCGCGGACGACGGTTCGTCGATGCCATTTCGCGAATGGAGCGCAGTCTGGCTGAGTTCCGCGTGCGCGGCGTGAAGACCAATATTCCGTTCCTCATCAATCTGCTTGCTCACGAGAAGTTTATCTCGGGGCTCTGTACGACTCGCTTTATCGACGACACCCCCGAGCTGCGGACGATTCCCAAGCGACGGGACCGGGCGACCAAGATCCTCTCGTACCTCGGCGATGTGATCGTCAACAAGAATTCCCTCGTGAAGGGGCGGCCCATCGGGAAGCGATTGATGCCCGCGCCGATTCCCCAGTCGAACCGCACCGTCGATACCAAAGAGCCGCTCCCGACCGGAGCCCGACAGGTGTTCCTTGATCACGGAGCGAAGGGCCTCTCGAAGTGGATTCTCGATCAGAAGCAGCTGCTGATTACCGACACCACGTTCCGTGATGCGCATCAGTCACTGCTCGCCACCCGAGTTCGGACGTTTGACTTACTTCAGATCGCCCCGATCTATGCCGAGAAGCTGCCCCAGCTGTTCTCAATGGAGATGTGGGGCGGAGCGACGTTTGATACGACGATGCGGTTTTTGAAGGAGTGTCCGTGGGACCGGCTCGCCGAAATGCGCCAGGCGTGCCCGAATATTTTGTTCCAAATGCTATTGCGCGCCTCGAATGCCGTTGGCTACACGAACTACCCCGACAACATCGTGCGGGAGTTCGTCAAGGAAGCGTTCCAGTGTGGCAACGATGTCTTTCGCGTGTTTGACTGCCTGAACTGGGTGCCGAACATGCAGGTCGCGATGGAAGCGGTCTGTGACGCGGGCGGCATCTGCGAAGCAGCGATCTGCTACACCGGAGATATCACCAATCCGACTCGCACCAAGTACGACCTCAAGTATTACGTCAATCTGGCCAAAGAGCTGGAGAAGATGGGCGCTCACATCCTGGCCATCAAGGACATGGCCGGACTCTGCAAGCCCGAGGCAGCTGCCCAACTCGTCAAGACGCTGAAGCAGGAGATCGGCATCCCGATCCACTTCCACACGCACGACACGAATGGAATTCAGGCGTCGTCCTACCTGCGGGCGGCTGATGTCGGCGTCGATATTGTCGACTGCGCGATGGCCCCGCTCTCGGGTGGCACGTCCCAGCCGAACCTCAACACGCTCAGTGAGTCGCTCCGGTATCAGCCGCGCGACCCGGGTCTCGACACGCGAACTCTGGACGAGGTGGCCGAATACTGGCGATCAGTGCGGCAGTTCTACACCGCCTTCGAGAGCGATCCGCTTGCGGGCACAGCGGACCTCTACAACCACGAGATGCCGGGTGGGCAGTATACGAATCTGTTCGAGCAGGCTCGCTCGCTGGGCCTGGAAGACCGCTGGAGCGAGGTCTGCCGCCTGTATGCCGAGGTCAACCAGATGTTCGGCGATATCGTCAAGGTGACGCCGACCTCGAAGTCGGTCGGCGACATGGCCCTGTTCATGGTGGCGAACAACCTCACTTGCGAAGAGGTACTCAACGGCACGCGCGAGTTGTCGTTCCCCGAGGGGGTCATCGACCTCATCAGCGGGGCGATGGGACAACCGCCGGGCGGGTTCCCGCTGCAAGTGCAGAAGCGGATCCTCGGCGATCGCAAGCCATTCACCGGTCGTCCGGGGGCTGAGCTGCCGGATGCGGACTTCGAAGCGGCGCGTAAGAAGATCGTGGAACTGCTGGCGGGTGAGCCGGTCGAGGAAGCATGGCTCAAGCGGCACACGCTGTCGTACTTGCTCTACAACAAGGTCTACGAAGGCTACGCCGCCCACCGCCGCAAGTTCTCCGACACCAGCGTGCTGCCCACGCCGAACTTCTTCTACGGCATGCTGCCCGGCGACGAAATCACGATCGACATCGAATCGGGCAAGACCCTGTTCATCAAGTTCCTGAACGTCGGCCAGCCGCACCCCGATGGGACCCGCACGGTCTCGTTCGAACTGAACGGACAACCCCGTGATGTCACCATTACCGACGCCAGCGCCGCCCCCCAACAAGCCGCCCGTGCGAAAGCCGACCCCGACGACCCCGCGGAAATCGGAGCCACCATGCCCGGTATGGTGGTGTTAGTGCCCGTGAAGTCCGGTGAGCAAGTCACCAAGGGCCAGAAACTACTGACCCTGGAAGCCATGAAGATGGAAACCAGCCTCTACGCCGACCGCGACGGCACCGTCCGCGATGTCCGCGTGAAACCGGGTGACGCGGTGGAGACCGGGGATTTGCTGCTCACGCTGGAGTTCAAGGCGGAGTAGTGGGGACGAATGCGGAGGAGTAATCTTCTCGATACCAGCAGAACGTAGGCTGGTCGGCTGGGGATCGAGTAGAGTTCGATAGTACAACGGTCGAAACAGCCATATCGTTGCCTCCGAGTAACGCGAGATGGAATGCACACCAGCGATTGCAGGGCCATTCAGTATGAAGCAGGAAGGCCACTCCTCGGTCGTTCCATTCCGGGGACTTCCCCACGATTCGTGGGCACGGGACAGGAGTTCTGCTCTGACCACATTTGAAAAGCGACGACTCGAATTCCTTCAGCGATTCTTGGCTGCCAGAGAATCGTGGCGAGGAGGTGACTCGTTCTCTGCCAGAAACTCGATCTGGCCACTGACGACATCGTACATAGCTCCGACGACAGCGATGCGCCCCTCGTCCGCCAAGCGGCGCAAGGTCTGACTTTGATTGAGCAACTGCTCGACCGAATATAACACATTGCGTCGAGCCACCTCGTCGACGAACTCGTCCCGCCGTGACTCCGGCATCTCGGGAAGCGTGCGGCACTGGGTCGGATCGATCGAAGCCTGGATATCCTGGACGATGGAGTCCAGGTGCTGGCACCCGGTCGCTTGGCTGGCACTTTCCTCGGTGCAGGAGAACTTCACGGCGGCGTTGACCGCCCCGCAACGAGTGTGACCCAGGACCAGAATCAGCTTCGAGCCCACGACCGCGCAGGCGTACTCCGCACTGCCCAGCACTTTGGCGCTGGTGACATTGCCCGCGATTCGGATACTGAAAATGTCGCCGACTCCGAGGTCGAAGATCAACTCGGTCGGGGCTCGGGAATCAATACAACTCAGGATGACAGCCAGCGGATGTTGCCCGTCCGCTGTGGCGTCGACTTGTCGACTCAGATCGCGTGACAATCGCTGGCCGGTGCGAAACCGCTGGTGCCCTTCCTTGAGAATCTCCAGCACTTGACCCGGTGTCAGCGAATTCAGAATCTCGCGCGTGGAGTAGTCGATGTATTGTGTCTGGTCCCGCAACTGAGGATACCGCTTCTGAAAACCCGACAGGCTGACTTTGACCCCTCGTGCGGGTGCGGAGAGTTCGATATATTCCATCAACAGGTCGAGGACATCGGGGTCAATGTAGTCCGTCGCCCGCGCATCGATCATGACATGCCCACCGCGAGGAACGTCATTCAACGTCTGATCAAGTGCGGCCCGGTTCAGAAAGCTGACCTGATTGGCCAGTTCAATCCGGACGACCTCGCCCCCGAGATGTTTTTCCATAATCCGGCGAATGGGCTGGCGAGTGTTGCTCCATAGAATGAAACTGATGCTAACCGCCAGACCAATCAAGATTCCGATCAACAGGTCTGTGAACACAATCGCGATGACGGTCACCGCAAAGGGAATGAACTGATTTCGTCCGGCACTCCACATTCGTTTGACTAGTTCAGGACTGGCCAGTTTGATTCCGGTCATCAAGAGAATCGCCGCCAAGCAGGAGAGTGGGATCATGTTCATCCAGCGTGACAACCAAGTCACGCTGACGAGCAGCAACACTCCATGAATAATCGCCGATAGCTTCGACTGTGCCCCCGCGTTGATGTTGACCGAGCTGCGCACGATGACTGAGGTGACGGGCAACCCTCCGATCATGCCGGAGACTACGTTTCCGATCCCTTGTGCGATCAGTTCGCGATTCGGTCGCGAGTTCCTTTGGCGCGGATCGAGTTTGTCCGTCGCCTCCAGATTCAGCAGCGTTTCGAGCGACGCCACAGCTGCCATTGTCAGCGCCGCCAGATAGACATCAGGACGCGAGAGGAGAGACGTATCGGGGCTTCGCAGAGATCCCAGCAGGTCGCCCAGACTGTGCAAGAGCGGGAGCTGCACCAGATGGCTCGGGCCGATCCGCCAATTTCCGCCGAGCGTTTCCAACCACCGAGCCAGGATCACTCCCAGCACAACCACCAGCAAGGGAGCCGGAAGCGCCGAATTCTTCAACACCTTGACCCGCGACCACACGACCAGCACAGCAATTGAGAGGAGGCCAATCATCGCCGCCGAGGGATTGATATCGGACAGCGTTTGGAACAGTTCGGAAAACGTGTTCTCGTGGTCAGGTTGCGAAAAGGACATATCCCCTTCCGGGTCGGCGTCATGCCCGAAGACGTGCGGAAGTTGCTTGAGGATCAGAATGACTCCGATCGCCGCCATTAACCCCTTAATGACAGCCGACGGAATAAACCCGGCCACAAAGCCCGCCCGTGACACTCCCAGGACAATTTGGATCAGCCCGGACAACACCACAGCGGTCAGAAACGCCTCGAACGAACCGAGCGAGAGAATTTGCGCCGTGACGACAGCCGTCAATCCAGCTGCGGGACCGCTGACGCTGGTGTGAGACCCACTGATAATTCCGACCATTATCCCGCCGACGATCCCGGCGAGAATCCCCGAGAGCAGCGGAGCCCCCGAAGCCAGCGCCACCCCCAGGCACAGCGGCAGTGCGACCAGAAAGACGACCAGACCCGCGGCCAGGTCCTTCGTGATCGTGGATCGGGAAAAGACCTGGGTATGAGGCACTTCGGCTGTCCTTGGCTCAGGCGACCGTGGCTCCGTGAGAATCGCCCATTGATCCGGGAGCTGTGGTGACTCAAATCCTAACGACTTGGCAATCGCACCGCGCCTCCGTGATCGCAGAAGGCCACACGGCTTTCCGGGCCACCCGAATTGGACAGCGCCACTTTTCAGACGCGGAGGGTGGCGGGGTCAGGAGGCTCGGCGGAGACGTTCCAGTCCTTCAGCTACTCCTCGACCTGTAATACGATCCGGCCGGCTCGGGAGACAACATCGAAGCCGGGGGACCGTTTCTCGTTATCGAGGGCAGCTTGCGGACGCTCGAAGGCTTGCATCATTCCACCGGGGGCTTCGTGCTGACGCGGTGTGATCATGCCGTTCCAGCTGTGTTTCCCCGTCGAAAAGGAAACGTCCTCGAGTACCTCCCGGTTCACGTTCACACGGACCTCGCCCACTTGCGTATAGAGTGCCCACGGAGTCAGGCTCAGGACCGGCTGCGGCATTTGCAGACGGATTGTTCCCGACTCCGAAACGATGCGGTGCGATCCTTCGCGGTCGATGCCGTCCGTCAGCTCGACGAGCGTGGGACCATAGCGGTTCTCGATGTCCAGCGTTCCCGTGATGTCGGCGATCTTCAGTCGGGTATGCAGATAGCGAGTGGTCAGGCTGCCTTTGACTCCGCGAATAGAGGTCTCGCTCGACAGATCCCGAGTCATTCGCCGAATTCCATCAGCGTGATGGGTACTGCCGTCCCGCATCATGTGGGTGCCATCGAGAGTGACCGTCCCCTCCATCTGGGTGATCGATTGCAGCGGCACGCCATACGACGCAAAGTCGCCCTTGACGCCAGCCACCGTGAAGGTGCCGTTGTAATCCCGGTCAGTCGACTCTGCGGTCGTCAGCAGCAGCGACCCCGCGTAATTCTCGACATGCACTCCGACCTGACACCCCAGGACCGCCGCGATGGCCTGCCGAGGGAGTTGCACGGTCAGCTCCGCCCGGCGGTCCCACTCACCCCCGGACGATCCGGTGCCGCCCTCGGATTCCAGATTGATCGAGATCCAGGTCCGCTCGCCGTTGTCGAGTCCCCGCACTCGCAAGATGTGGGCTGGTTTTCCTTGAAACTCGTGGTACTTCGCCCGGGCGTCGGTAATCTCCTGCTCAAAGTTCAATCGCCAGGCCCGCTGCTTCTCGGTCGCTTTCTGGCCCTCTTCCGAGGCGAAGAACCCGTCAGTCCTCGCCTTCCGCTCGGCCTCCGTCTCACCCACCAATTCGCTGGGCACTGTCAGTTCATGCTCCACCAACAACTTCGCAAACTCCGCAGCGGGGGGTGGCCCTTTGGCGATGATCGACTTCTTGAGCACACAACGAATCCCCGGTCCGTCCCAGCTCTCCAAACGAATTTGGTCGGCCACGATGATCACTCGCGGCTCCTGCGCGAGGTCAAACTCATACGTATCGGTCTGCTCGAAAATCTTGACGGGAGAGACGAATTTCTCGGCCATCTCGATTTCGGCCCGCAACAGATCGAGTGACTTCGCGAGCTGATCAAGCTCGCTCACAGCGTTGGCCGTATCGGAATCGTCCGTGTCGAGAGATTCGCGGAGTTTGTCGACTCGCGAGGTCAGCTCCTCGTACTCCCCAGACAGTGTGTTCGGGATGAAGTAGGCCCCCCCGAAGCTGTGCCGAAACAGGGTATGATTCGGCGGAGCCTTCGCGGACTCCTCATCGGGTTCGTCGGAGTAGGCCCACGGGGTGGTGAGAGCCAGGAGGGTGAGGATGAGTAGAGCTCGCATGTCAGGTTCCAGTGAGGTTCGAGGGTGAAGTGTAGATTGCGGCTTTGTCGCCTTTTTCTCCGAAATGGACGTCCTTTTTCGGAGGAAAAGGCGGCACAGTCAGTGCCATGCGGCTAGCGCCGGGCCTCTCACCACTCGATGAATCAGCCCTCCCGAGCATGACGGTGATCACTCAGGTCTACCGGGCTGCCGTGACCATGCGCTGCAGTTGTCCGGCCAGTTCCTCAGTGCGGTTGCGGAGTTCACCGGTTCGCAGACCTTCTCTTAAATCGCGAAGCTCGGACCGCAAGCGAGCAAGTTCGAGAGGAGGCTGCGGAAGCGCTGATGACTCGAACTCACCCTGCCGGATTTCGGATCTGTGAATGAGCCCCGGCGGTGGTGAGGACAGTTCCACCAAGGCGATGTCTGGCGGCAGAGTGGGACTGACGGTCTCACCCCTCGCGTTCTCCTCGTGTTGTTCATCGAGCTTCTGGACGATTGGTTCTTGTTTCCCCGGTCCACGACTCCGTAGCGTCAGACCAGCCATCAAGATCGCCACCACGGCCAACACAGCTGCCAGAACGCGGACTCTCCGCGTTCGAAGCATGGGGGGGGCCACTCGCGCGGGAATCTCAATGGTGGGACACTCGGGGACCGGGATCGCGCGCCATGCTGCCATCGCCTGATCCAGACGTTCGTCGTCGTTGAGGCTGGGTGGTGTCATTGAATTGGTTCCTCCCCTTCGACTAGGGGACGCAGGCTCAGTTTGAGTTGCTGCCGAGCCCGATGAATCAGCATCCCCACCGCGTTCGGAGTGATCTGCAGCTGCTCGGCAATCTGCTCGTAGGTCATCTGTTCGGCACTCGACATCCAGAACGCAGCTGCCTGAGAATCGGGCAGGCGGGCCAGCTCCCGGCGAATGATTTCAATCGTCTCGTGAAGTTCGACTGGGTCGACTGGATCGGGTCCAGACGGCTCAGCACCCATCGCTTGTGTCGCATTCCGTCTCCGCTTTCGCAACGCATCGATGGCCCGCCTGGTGGCCAGCCAGCGTAGAAATCCTCCCCAGTTCCGCACCTCTGCCGATTGCGGGGAACGGATCGCCTCCAGGAAGACCTCCTGCAAGCAATCGCGGGCATCCTCATGGTGCGCAAGAATCCGATAAGCTACAGCCCACACAGCTGGCCCATACTCTTTTCGAATCTGCTCCCAGTCGGTCATCCCTGGTATGTACTCCCTGTCCCATGGATCTGACGAGCACTGCGGCCAAAGTATTTCTCGGTAAGTCTGTCAGAATTCTCAGTTCTGCAAGTGAGTGATGACTCGGAATCGTGGAGGTCCGATTTCGTGAGTGCGTCAGGTTGGAATGCCAGTCGAGTCACTCACCACTGAGGCACGGAGAAATCCAGACGTTCATCAGGGGATGCGTGCCTCCCTAATCAGTCGTTTTGGCAGGATTCACTGGAGGGATTCCGCCTTTGGCACAGCGGATCTGCATCCCGAACATCCTCTTCACCCGGTCGATTCCGACTTGACCACGGGTGATGCCCGTGGCTGTCCATCGTGAGAATTCCCACTCCGCGCCACTGAGGTGTGTTTTGTACCGCAGGCACCTGGCCTCATCACGATCACGGGTTCGTTGTTCACCGCACCCCGCTGGCGTACAGTGATACCTATTCGCGAATCTCGCAAACTTCGACTGGTCCACCGTCACCCAGGATCTCCCCGGATGTCCGACTTTCGCAATCTGTTGGGCATGTTTCTTCAGCTGGTGGCGCTGACGTTTTTGCCGGTGTTGATCCTCTGGCAGTTGAACTTCGGATTCAACCTGCTGTGGATGCCGGGGCTGACGCTGGCGGGTGTGGCAGTGTTTGTGGTGGGCCACAAATTGCGAGATCGCGTGTAGTCCGGGAGTACTCGCATGAGGCGTTTTCTCACGAATCTGATGCTGCTCATGGCCGTGATCACGTCGTGTCGTCTGCGCGCTGCCGATGAGATCTCGGGCGAACTCGTCGGACTGAATGTCTCACTGGCTGCCGAGAAGCAGTTGGTCGTGCATGACCAGTTAGTGACAGCCGAAGAGTGGGCCGGTGCCCTTGATGTCCTGGACCGTCTCAAAGTGGACGGTGAGGATGTTTTGGTGAAGGTCGCACCGGGTCGGTACATCGGCCTTCCCGTCGCCATTCAGCAGAGGCTCTGCCGTCTTCCGGCTGCGGGACGAGAGGCTTACCAGAAGCGTGGAGACGCGGTCGCGCTGTCCGTACTTCATCGTGCTCGCCAAAGTCACGACGAGGCCGCCCTCTGGCGAATCCTCGACGAATCAAGCGCCACAGCAGCGGCCCCCCAAGCCGCACAAGATCTCGCTGGGCACGCGGTGATGCGAGGTGATTTCGAATTGGCCATGCGCCTCTGGGGACGGCTCGTCGAGTCGAACGACCTTACCCTCGGGGTCTTCCCGCCCCCCATGACGCCTCTGCCAACGGTCGAGAGCCGAATGTCGCGGACCGCACTCATCAAGTCGGTCGTCGCTCGACAGGCTGTCGGAGCCCCGCTGAGTCGCGCAGAGATGACGGCGATCGGTGACGAAGAGGCCGCTGCCTGGACACTCGGAGGACGCAACTTGCGTGACCTTCTGAGTGCCACAGAGTCCCCGCATCAACCCACCACATCGCTCGGGACGCTCAGTTGGACAGCTCGGGCCACCGCCAATTGTCCACTGCCGGAACACCAGACTCCATTGTCGGTCCAGTCGTGTCGCGGCGGACTGGTGTGGCTCAACAACGGGCAACAGGTCCGAGCGCTGAACGTAGAAACCGGTGAGCCGTTCTGGGCGAGTGGCTCCCCGGAGGATGTCGGGGTTGTGTTCGACGACCCGCTGGTGGACGACGACTTGAATCGAGACTTCCCCTGCCGGATCGCTGGGGGAATCTGTTCGAGCGACCGCTACTTTGGAGTATTGGGCGACTCGCCGCGCTGGAGGCCGCGTCCGGGTTTGGTCCCACTTTCTGGATCACTCATCGCGCTGGACATCGCTCAAGGACAAGGCCGCGTGCTGTGGCGTGTCGAGTCGCGCAGCCTGCCGGAACCGGAGTGGCAATTCCACGGTCAGCCGTCTCTCTCTCCGGGAGCGTGGCCGAGCGAGGCGCTGGTCATCGTGCCGCTGTGTCGGCCTGCACCGCAGGTCGAACTTGCCCTCGCTGCCTTCGCGCAGGACGACGGTCATCTGGTCTGGTGGACTCGTTGTGGCACATGCGCCGCGGAGCCAGGGCAACCCCTGCCCGAGACACAACAGCTGTCATGTGCCGGACTGGTCGTGGCCCGGACTCTCTCGGGTGTGGTGGTGGCACTCGATGCTCGCCGGGGCCAGATCCAGTGGGCTTCCACATCCATGGTCGACTCGCCACCCGCTCAGCAGGGATCGTTCGCCCCGTTGATCGCTGCTCGCGCGGGAGTCCTCATCGTGGCTGACCCCCTCCAATCCCAAGTGGCTGGGTTCTCACTGGATAGCGGCGAACGGCTGTGGCAGATGCTGCTTCCATTTCCAGTGCAGGGGGTCGTCTGCCCTCGTCACGGACCGGTGCTGATCGCCGGAACTCGGCTGCGCGCGGTGTCGCTGCGGCAGGGGACTCCGTTGTGGGAACACGGGTCGGATGACTTGGCGGCAGCGGGGACGGGAGTGCCTGTGATCGACGGGACGAACGCCGTCTGGCCGACTCGCTCCGCGATTTGGGGGTTGGACCTCGACCGGGGAGCGATACAATTCCAGAGAATCTTGTCCTCCGGCCCCAACGCCGTCCCGATGCAGCTGGTGCGTGCCGATTCACACTGGTGTCTGTCGTGGCCGGATGCTGTGATGTGTCTGAAGCAGGTTCCGTGGGAGTAGCAGAAGTCGTCAGACTTCTTCCCGCGCCGTGACGAGTTCGGCGATTTTAAGAAGCGTCTCCTCATGCCCTTCGATCCACCCTTCGACCCACGGATCACCGCTCCCATCCCGGCACGACACGCGGGGAATCAGAGCCAGCTGGCCGTGCAGTTTGTCGGGTTGACTCTGTTCATCGTGGGGACAGCGCTTGTTGGGGCTTGGATCTTGATGCAGGTCTTCGGCAGGAATCCCAAGGCGTCTCCCTGGACGATGGTGTTTCACCCCGCGTTTGCATTCAGCAGCCTTCTGCTGGTTCAAGGCAGCTATTGTCTTGGGAAGGCACTCGCGTCAGTGAAGCAGGAACGACAAGCGGAATTTCGGGCGTGGCTGGTGCGCGGGTTGGCAGCGGGCGGACTGTTCGTCGCCGTGCAGAGCTACGCACTGTGGGCGATCAGTCCGTCGGAACGGGGGGCCAGTGCCACCTCGCTGGGAGTCCGGCCGTTCATCATGCTGCTGTGCATGCTGCATGTGCTGCATTTCCTGGTTGCGATCATGAGCCTGTCGTATGTGACGGTGCAAGCGAATGCCGAGAAGTATGACCACGAATACCACTGGGGGGTGACGGTCTGCGCCAGCTTATGGCACTTCCTCGGCGTCGTCTGGATTGGCGTGCTAGCCGTGATCGCGATCGCGTTATGAGGCCAGACTGACGCGGAGGTCAGATGCGGATGAGAGTCCGCCCGGCGATCTGGCCTTGGAGGATTTGCTCGACCGCAGGACCGACTTGAGCAAGGTCGATCACCGTTCGAGACTCGGCGAGGTGCGCCGGTTTCCAGTCGGTCGCCAATCGATTCCAGATCTCGGCCCGCCGGTCTTCGGGGCACCAAGCAGAATCGATCCCGGCCAAAGTGATGCCGCGTAAAATAAATGGATATACCGTCAGCGACAGATCGGCTCCCCCGACCACTCCGCAAGCCGCTACGCAACCGCGGTGGCTGATGCTCCGCAGTAGAGTCGCGAGCATGTTCCCGCCCACGGTGTCGACCCCACCGGCCCAGGTCGCACTGAGCAGCGGACGGTTCGGCACTTCAAGGAACGTCTCGCGATCAATCACCGCTTTCGCCCCGAGTTGCTGGAGCCACTCCACTCGATCCCGCTTGCCAGAGATAGCTGTCACTTCGTAGCCGAGTTGAGCGAGCAGTTGGACCGCCATCGATCCCACTCCGCCGGTCGCTCCCGTGACTACGATCGGACCTCGCTCGGGAGTGACACCCGCATGGATCAAAGCCTGCACACACTGGGCCGCTGTGAAGCCAGCTGTGCCGATGGTCATGGCCTCTTCGAGGGTCAGGCCTGCGGGTCGTTTGACGAGCCATGCGGCTGGGACGCGAACGAACTCGGCCCACCCGCCCCAGCGTTCGACACCGAGTTCGTGCCCTGTCGCGATGACTTCGGTGCCGATGGGGAACTCGGGCGAAGTGCTTTCCGCGACAACACCAGCCGCATCAATGCCGGGGACGTGCGGGAACTGTCGCGTGATGCCCGGGTGTCCAGTGGCGGCGAGAGCGTCTTTGTAGTTGAGCGAGGACCAGAGGACGCGGACCGTCACCTCTCCAGCCGGCAGCTCGGCTGTCTTTCGTGGTGCGATCAAGGACGAAACAACTCCCTCGGGAGTCTTATCGATAAGGTAGCAGCGGAACTGTTCGGGGAGCGACATCAGTAAAATCCGTGAGCGGCATGGCGCTAGCCGCCGGTTCTTCTCAACGTGGTCTCTCTGGAAACTACGGGTTCTGTGGGGACAGCGGTTCGGGGAACCGGCGGCTAGCGCCGGGCCGCTCACTGTGTTCACTTCGCGGAGAAAAAGGCGACTCTCTAGCCGACCGGATTTTTCGCTCGATGAAACAGCCCTTGCGAACTAAACGCGGGCACTTGGGCCTCGTCCTCCAGACGCTGGGCGATGGCTTCGAGGTCGTGACTCGTCGGGGGAGCTTGCCTCGCGGCCAGTTGTAGCACATCAATCTGCACGCTCATCGGCAATCGGGCCATCAGCTCACCGACCTGCTGAGACGGCAGCACGCTCACGATTCGGGCCAAAGTTTCCGCAGGCTCCATGAGGAGGGCCGGGAGCCAGTCCGCAAAGCGCGAGGTCACCAAAAACTCCAGCGGGTTCGCATGCAACTGGGAGTCATGTGCCAGAGACTCCTGCGGCGAGACCGAATCGGCTGACCCTTCAGTACCTCGACGGGCCGCGACAATCGCCCAGCCAATCGCAAAGAAGAATAGTCCGACCCCGCACAGCGGATACAACACCGACGGATCTCGCAGTGGGTCGAATGAGTTCGAAGTCGTCACGACGGGTACGCTGGCGATCCTCTCGCCGGGGATTAGATCGATGACCACCTCGGGCGAAGGACCGGAATCGGGCAAGGCATCGTCGACCCGCTTTTGCAGCTGGGCGTTCACATTCCGCTCGACCACATCAAAGGACGTGTGGTCGGTGGTCGCGAGCATTTCTTGCTTGCGGAGATAGAACTCCTCGGGCACGGCGAGATGGACATGGACCAGTTCGGCCAATTCCTGGTTGATGCCCAGCAGTGTCGACGCAGCTTTGGCGTCCTTCTCGCGGCGGCTAGTGGCAGCGAAATCTCCCGTTGGACCCACAGGTATCGAGGGGGGATCCGGTATCATGCAATGGACCTCCCCCGGCATCGGTAGAGCCACTACGGGCAACCGGGTCGCCAGCGGATCACCCAGTGGATCGGCCCACGGGTGCTCGACAGCTGACTGAAACGGCACATCGTCAATGAACACTCCCACGCGAATGCCGTCGACATGCTGGAGCAGTTGCTCGATACGGCGGCGATAGATGGCCGAGCGTTCGTCGCGCTGCTGGTCTTGCTGCCGGCGCAGCGGTTCGTCAGTGGCCGCTTCGTAAGTGATCCGGCGGTCCAGGTCCATGACGATCACATCATTGGCCGACAGATTGGCTTTGCTGCCCGCGACAGCTGCGCGGACCGAGCGAATGATTTCCGGTGTAATCTCGGAACCGGGCTTGGGTTTTAAGTAGACCGTCGCGCGCGACTTGGCCTCGCGATTCCAGCCGACCGACTTGTCATCATCCCAGACAACATCAGCGTGCGCGATACCCGACATCTGATTCAGCATCCGGCAAATCTGGCGAGCGCGAGCGATCTCCCGAGCCGCATCGCGTTCGCGAGTTCCTGAGAAGTGTCCGAGCTTGGCGTTTGCCGCTTCCCATTCATCCGCCCAGTGCAGGTCGGTCGAGTCTGCGGAGTGCAACGCGGCTGCGGCATTTTCTGCCGATGCAGCAGGGACTTCGAGCTGTCCGTTGGCGTATTCGAATTGCGAGACACCGGCCAACTGCAAGCGGCGGCGGACCTCGCTGGGGTCTTGGCTCAGCGGTGACGGCACGGCCAGAACCGTCATTTTGGTGGGCGAGTGGGCCGACAGCTTGATCGCTCCCAGCACGATGGCCAAGGCAACTACTGCCAGCCCGATCCGCCCGCGTGGCGATCGCCACCACGGCTCGGGGCGATCGTGTTCGGTGAAAGCGTGTTCGTCCATGGGTGGAAGACCGTAGTGGTGGTTGTAGGGTGGGACCAGCCGCTTTGGGCGCTGGCCCACCAATTCATGCCAGACAGCGTTGATCGTGGTGGGCCTGCGCCCAAAGCGGCTGGTCCCACCCTACTTCACTACTTCACGATGTCCCTCAACGACACGGGCCGCCGCTTTCGCGACGGCCCGGGGTGACCTAAGCCACCTTGAGGATCTTGTTCGAACCCGGGCCCCCACGCGGTGGGTAGCCGTACTCGCGGAGCTTGCCGGAGAGTGTGCGGATGCCAATCTCGAGCGCCTTCGCGGTCAGTTCGCGGTTGCCACCGAAGCGATTGAACGTCGCCTCGATCAGCTTGCGTTCCATCTGAGCGAGAGTCATGCCCGGATCGCCCGGCTCTCCCGCTTCCTGTTGTTCCATCCACGGCTCCAGGTCGGCCGCCGAGATCTCCTCGGACGACGAAATCGAGCAACAGCGGCTGATCACATTTTGCAGCTGACGAACGTTGCCGGGCCACGGATGACTGCGCAGACGATGCAGAGTTTCCGAGTTGATCCGCTTCTGCGACTGGCCTTCGCGAACCGAACATTCGAGCAGGAACTGCTCGGCCAGCGGAGCGATGTCTTCCGGACGATCACGCAGCGGCGGAACCACAATCGTGTGCTGCTTACAGAGACGATGCAGTTCGCGGTGGAACTTACCCTCATTGACCAGCTGATTCAGATCCGCATGAGAGCTGACCACGATCCGGACTCGCACAGCCACCTCTTCGTGACTGCCCTGCGGACGGAAAATTCCCGTCGACAGCACGCGAGCCATCTGCTCCTGGAGCGGAACGGACAGCGTTTCGACATCTTCCAGAAGCAGCGTTCCGCCTTGACCACCGGCGAGACGGCCTGCCTGGTGTTCGTCGCCGAACAGCTCATGTTCGAGCAGGTTCGAAGCCAGCACACTGCTGCACAGCTTGAGGAACGGACTGCGAGTGCCGAAACGGGCGACATGAATCGCCCGAGCGACTACCGTCGTGCCGACACCCGACTCACCCGTGACCAGCACCGGACGGTCGTGCTCGCTGGCGGTATGTACCAGACGGCGGACATCGTCCATCGCCGGGCTGATACCGACCAGATCGTCGAACATCCGGCCTTCCAGACGCTTCTTCAGTTGTAGGTTTTCCGTCACCAGTCGGGAACGACCGACCGCGGAGAACAGCAAGCGTCCCAGCTTCTCGGGAGTACACGGCGGGTCGAGGACGTCGCAACCGGCGGGCTGAGCCCAGACGGCTCGGTCCGCGAGAGCGGGAACCACGATGAACTGCGTCGGCTTACCCGCAATGCGGACCGTCGAGTTCAAGCTGCGAATCACATCGTGTGAGGCTGGCTCATCCAGCACACAGGCGGAGAATTCGTCCGTGGACAAGCCTTGTCGGAGTTCGTCGAGAGTGGCGTACATCACGGCGTCATAGCCGTTTTGCCGCACCACCATCGCGAGTCGCGACCGGGATGGTTCATGGAGGGACCAAACGGCAACACGTCCTGTGAGCCGAATCGTGGCAGGCATCTGCGAGTCCATCATGGCTCGGGAAACCTTCTTCTAGGAGGGGCGGAGCGCACCGGGAGCGGGACATTCGCGAGTGCGGATGCCATTCCCGGTGCAGAAACGATGTGGGGCGGGGGAGGTGAGAAAGTCGCGTCGAACGAGCGGTGATCTGAGGCGGGACTCCGTCAGCGATTCGTGGCGGTCGATCAACCTTGGGATGCCAGTGGGGAACCGGCCAGATGTCCAGAGGTCGAGTTTGGGCGGTGAATCAACTGTTGACGGAGCTTCCTCGGTTGACCGCGTGAATCGCACGCCGCAACTGACGAAGGGGAAGGGGGTTGGGGGGGGAATTGATAAGGCGAGTGATAGTTCCACGGTGCGCGGTGGGTCAAGCGGTCTTCATGAGAGTTTCTAAGACTTTGGGATACGATTTACTTTTTTGCAGAACCCATTGTAGTGCTGACAACGCAGAGGCTGTTCCTCAGCGAAATACCTAGTGTTTTACAATCCCTGAACAGTGGGAAAGGGGCGTTTCACCCTCCAGACGACACGGATGCAGCTCTTGTGCCGATTTTTTTGAAAGGAATATGTTCGATATTTCCAGGAGCATCTTACCCCACAACACGTCTGAAGGAGAGTCGCTGGAGTTCGGTCGCCATTCGACGCAGAAACCATCCGCTCCGAGCAGCTCTTCCACCTTTCCAAGGTACAGCTGTCCTGGCCCGAGTTCCGCCAGAAAACTCCCCTCTTTGTCCCGCCAGGGACACCCGAAAATAGCCCACCGTTTCAACGGTGGGAGAGCAATGCCGATGTCCCACCAAGTCCCGTCAGGGACGACAGGCGCCTGCCAAAGTCGGGTGGTGTGACCGGGAATCGCGGCCAACGTGTGCGAGATTCTGTCGCCCCTGTCGGGGCTACGGATTGAGAGCGACTCTTGTTCCCACCGCTGAAGCGGTGGGCTATTTTCGGGCGTCCCTGCGGGACAAAGAGTGGACTGCGGTGGCCATTCGTGCTGGGGCGGGCCTCTGAAAATGCTGAGTTCCACGCCTGGGAAGCCCCAGGGGGTTGGACCAATACCGGCGACCGCACTCCTGCGGAAGTCTTTTCACCGATCAGGATCGCCCCCCCCCACGTTATTGGTGCAAACGCCCCCGTCCAGTAGCCGAGTCTCTGAATCTCCGTACAATCTGAGGTGGCACCACAATCGAACCTCAGACTCACGGATCTCTCATGGCACTGACACTCAACCCGCAGGCTCCAGGACGCAGCGATCAGAATGCGCTGTACCTCGCGACCGCTTGTGATCTGGCCTACCTCCCCCAGGATCAGGGCCAGGCCGAGTTCGCCGCCAAACTCGGGCTGACGGCGAAGTTGATCTCTGTCGACAACACACAGTGTTATGTGTGCGAGAATGACCAGGTCATCGTGCTGGCCTTCCGCGGGTCAGAGATGCCCCACTCGATCGATGGCTTTAAGGACTGGTTACTGACCAACGCCAAGAACTTTCTGATTCAGCCCACCGGAAAGATCGGCACAGACTTCGTAGCAGCAGGAGTGGGAGCCCGCTTTCATAAGGGGTTCATGGAAGCCCTGGAAGAGATCTGGGAACCGATGTTCGCTGCGATCGATGCTGTCGTGGCCAAACAAGACCGCCCACTGTTTATCACCGGTCACAGCTTGGGAGGGGCCTTGGCGTTGCTCGCAGCGTGGCGGCTACAGCGGCAGATGATCCCGATCCACAATGTCTATACCTTCGGCGCTCCGATGGTGGGTGATCAGCTCGCGGCCAAGGCGTTTGAGAAGGAGTTCCCGAACCGCATTTATCGGTATGTGGACGGGGGAGACATGGTGCCCCGGCTCCCGACAGTGAGCATGTTTTCCAACGAGTATTGGCACTGCCTGACCGAAGTGGTGGTCGGTGCGACCGCTCAGGCCGGGCAGGCGGTCCAGGCACTCGCTTCCGGCAGCCCGGAAGCCTCCATGTCGCAAGCGGTCATGGATGGAGTCTGGACCAAGGCGACCTCGGGTATCCAGAAGCACCTGATGGGGAATTACATCGCTCAGATCAACGGGCTGACGGGGAAGTCGTCCTGAGACAAGAAGCACCTCCCCAGAATCTGAGGTCGGTCATCTCGCTTAAGCGACCTACTCAGGCGACCGGCCAAACTTCGCGTCCCCAAAGACTTCCGAAGTCTTCGGAGACATCGGAAGGAGTGTGGTCGCCATTCTACGCAGACACCCCTCGGCCTTGGGCAGCTCTTCCACCTCGCCGGGGCCGGGCTGCCCAAGCCCGGTTTTCCAGAGAAAACTCCTGTCTTTGTCCCGGCAGGGACACCCGACAATAGCCCACCGTTTCAACGGTGGGAAAGCGATTCCAACCAACCCGACAAGTCCCGTCAGGGACGGCAGACGCCTACGAATGCTGTGGTCGCGTGTCAGTTGTTTTAAGCCTCAGAGCGAGTTTCTGTCGCCCCTGTCGGGGCTGTGGCCGCGAGCGACTGGTGGTCCCACCGCTGAAGCGGTGGGCTATTGTCGGGTGTCCCTGCGGGACAAAGAGTGGCCAGCGGTGTCCTCTCATTCTGGTGAGGCGTGTGCTTCCCCTGTGTTTCACACCTAGGAAGCTCTGGGTTGAGGACCGTAAACCTACGTAGAATGGCGACTACACTCCTTCCGAAGTCTGGTGGGTCGGTTTCACTGGCCGCTCGCCTAAAAAACTCAGCACGAGGAACTGCTTTCGCAACTCCTCGTGCTGGCGATTGTTGATGACTTCCCATCGAGTCAGATGTCCTACGGGCGGAGCGTCCAGCCGAATGGCTGGGCTGGTCCAATGCCGTTGGCACTATTCACATCGACGTACGGAGCATCGTCGAACTGGAACCCAGAGCCCGCCCCGATCACGTTGCCTCCCAGACTGAGATCGGCACGGAAGGTACTCTCCCCGACACCAGGAAACAGGAAGCTGGGCTGGGCGAACGCCGCGTTCGGATCCAGCTGAGTTCCGCCCGGTGCCACATTGCGAGCTGCCAGACGCTGCGCGTTGCGGGGACGAATTCCGGTGGGGAAGGGGCCAGCGGGCGTTTGCCCCACAGTCCGCGACTTGAACATCGACTCGTCGTTGACATAGGCGGCTCCGGCATTCGTGGCCTGAGTCGTTCCGGCGGTGTTCCCCGCGTAGACCAGATCGAGTCGAGCCAGCGGGTCAGTCTCGAACTGAGTCAGGTTGAATGTCGCGGCATCCCACGTCCCTTGCGAAGCCAGTGGGGCAACCGTCGACACAAAGGATTGGAAGAAGACATCCGCTCCGATATTGCCTTGCAAGGTGTTATCGCGAACGTTGGCTGTGATCCCCGCACGAGTGTCGGCGAATCCACCGCTGTTCGTCGAATCGGCCAATCCCCCGTCCGCTGTCCCGACTCGCATCACCAGTCCCGAGGCGGGGAGTCCGCTGCCCACTCCATTCGTACTGACCGTGTTGCGGTTCATGTCGAAGATCAAGTCGGGTGTCGCTGTCACGAGTCCGTTGTTGCTCATGGCGACCGTGGATGGGGTCCGGGTACTCTGGTCAGCAGAAGCGGTGTTGACGACGTAGACGCCCTCCTGGAGATTACCCGTGACGGTGTTGTCATTCAGCGTGACATTGGCCTGGCCACTACCCCGATTGAAGATCGCCACGCCCCGTTCGGTATTGGTGTTGAACCGCGAACCATTGATGCGAGCGGTCAGGCCCGCCGGACTGTTGTTGATCAACTCCAAACCGTCCTGGGTATTGCCGGTCACGGTGTTGTTGGTGAGCGTGACATCGTTGACACCCGAGACACTGTCGATCAGTAGACCGTTCTGCGTGTTACCCGTGATCGTGGAATCAGCCACAGAGAGCGTGGTGCCATTCAGTTGCAGGTTGACACCGTTGCCCCCGTTGGCATCGATAATGTTGTTCGTCATCGATGTGGTTCCAATGCTCGAACCGTTCGTGGTACGAACGACCACACCGTCTCCGGTATTATTGGAGATGCCTCCGCTGGTGTTTGCGAAGACTTGGCTGGCACCGAACGTCGCAATCGGATCGTCCGACAAACGACCGACCAACTGGCGTCCACCGGTGAAGGTCACACGAACGGGAGATCCGGCGAGCGAGTCAGCAAAGTAGATGCTATTACCCAGAGCGTCTCCAGCGACCAGAGTCGGGGTGAAGCCGAAGTCCCCTCCCAACCCGATCAGATTCGTGTCAAAGTCGTTGAATCCCAGATTCAGCACTGTCGATCCGTCGGGAACTCCGCCGTCCACCAGCACATTGCCTAACGTGTCTGTCGTGGTCCCGTTCGTCGGATCGATTTGGATTCCATTCACCGACTCGAATCCGACGGCGATTGAGTTTGGTGCGAAATGGCTGAATGGCCGAGCAAAGAATCCACGCTCTGTATCCCACGTCAACCCAGCCCGATTGCCGGTGATATCGACTTCGATTTCCAGAATATCGATCGCCAGACTGCTCGATGTGTTCTGAAAGAACCAGCCCAGGTTGTTCGTATTCCCCGCAAAGGAATAGGTTCCTCCCGGAGCAGCGACACCCGTGTTGTTATCCTCCACGGTCAGATCCACCAGAGAACTGTTGTCGAGTGTGATGTCCAATCCGTCGCCGGTGTTGGATTCAATTTCGTTCCCTTGGACAAGCAGTGCATTGCCGGTGCTGTTCACGAGGCCGAGGTGGACCCCGTCACCCCCCGTGTTCGAGAGAATGGTATTCCCCAGAACCGAGATGTTCGCCACGGTACTGCCATTGGTATTCAACGACACACCACCACCGGTGTTACCAAACACGTTCGATTGTTCGATCTGGATTTGGTTGACATTGCTGATGTTGTTCAGTTGAACTGCGATTCCCGTTCCGCTGTTGTTCGAACTGTTGTTTCCAGCCATCAAGAGCTGATCGGCACTGATGACACCAGCGGGTGTGTTATTCAGACTGACCGAGATTCCAGGACCACCGGTATTGGTGTCGGCAGAGTTATTCTGGACGGTGAGGACTCCCACGGAGGTGTTCACAGCGTTGATCGCAATCCCCAGACCCTGATTGTCATGGGCATCGTTGTTGTTCACGGTGATGTCGGGAGTCCCTGTTGCACCATTCAGTTGAACCAGGATTCCGGCTCCCCCGTTGTTCGTCATGCCGGAGTTATTACTGATCGAGAGGCTGCCAATGGTCGGGGTTCCGGTGGTCGTGACCTCGATGCCGTCCCCTCCACTGTCGGCCACGCTGTTCCCGTTGATGGCGAGAGACTGCACGACACTATTGTCGTTCAGATCGACGTGAATGCCATCGACTCCGTTCCCAGTCACAATGTTGTTGTTGATGGTACTCAGACCCGCGATGGTCGCCGTGTCATTCGCCGTGACATGGATTCCATTCCCCGCTGTCAGTTGACTGGCCCCGCCCCTGGCTTCGACTTGCAAGGCATTGAAGGCTTCGCCGTACTCGAAGTCGGTGATGCCATCGGTCACACCGCGACCGGTCTCCAAGATAGTCCAGAATGTGCTGGAATCGCTCGGATCGACCGTGGTGGCACTGTAATCACCCCAGCGTCCGCCGCCGTATTCTCCTGTGCCCGCAGTCAGCAGAGTCGGAGTGCCGAAGAAGACGTTGTTGCCTTGCACAATCCCCGCCGAAGCATAGGCACTCGGAGCCGTGGTGGCACTGCTCGCGTGGTAGCCGATGATGATTTCACCAGCCGTGTTCACGGCAATGGACGGCATGAACAAGCTGAGCCCTGGGGCGGCAATTGTCCCGGTCGAGATGACCGCGTTGGTCGCTTCGTCGATGCGATACCACCGCAGTTCGTTCAATCCCCCCCCGCCCGCCACATGATGCACAGCCCAGAGTTCATTATTGACTTCAACGGTGTTGCTCCAGAACCGGTCGGAATTGGCTCGCACGTTTGTCCCATTGGGCGTGGCGACATTATTGGGGGAGTTGAAGTTGGGAACCGTGATCAGGGTGGCCGGTGACAGTGTGGCCGCTGCGGTGGTCCCATTCAGAATGTTGGTTCGGAAGATGGTGTTACTGCCCGGAAGGTTGTCGTTCACAGCCAGAATGGCGGTTCGACCATCCGAGGGGCCAAAGTCGAGGGCAGCTTGCAGAGCCGTACCCGCTGTACCCGCTGGAAGTCCTTGAATGCGTGTCATCTGGGCAATCGAAGGAGCCCCTGCTCCGAACAGATCGGCCTTCGGAATCGAGAAGACCGAGACGGAGAACCCGGCCCCAAAGTCGTTGGTCGAGACGACCACTGCGTCACTATCGAAGCCGAGCGTGTCGAAGTCGTTGAAGTTTCCTCCGGCCAGGTCACCCTGCCACTGTACGCTCCGCCATCCGCCTGTCGGGTCATCCGAGTCCGAGACCGCGAGGAGAATCTGATTCCCATCCCCTCGGGTGATCGTCGTGGCGATCCAGCGATTGGTCGTCGGATCGAAGACGATGCGATGGTCGAATACGTCCGACCCACCCAAGTTGGCCCCGGCGACGTTTGTCCAAAACGCTTCATCGGAAGTGGCGACCAGCACCGCTCCTGTATTCTTGTCATAGATCCGGAAGTTGTCGTTGACCAGCTCGACAAGATGGCCTGGACCGACTGCTCCCATCGCGTCTGGCGGCTCTCCACTGGTAAAAGCACTATCGATCGGACTCAGGAAGCTCCGCACGACCACCGGCGTCACCGTGGGAGCGATGCCGTCCCCATCAACCGTGTTGCCATCGACATGCAGGGTACTCGTGGATGTCCCGGACAGGTCGATCCGGATGTTATCCAGCAAAGCCCCCGCCACAGTATTGCCGGTCACAGAGATGGTACTGGTCCCGCTGTCTGAAGTGACTTCAATCCCGTTGCCAACTGAGTCCAGAACCTCGTTCGTGTTGATGTCGAGGTTCCAGTCACTGCCGTTCTGGAGATTGACCAGTATGCCGCCCCCGCCATTGTCCTCGATCGTGTTATTCGCAATCACGGCCGAGGTGGCGTCGCTGTTCGTGGCGTTGATGTTGACTCCGTCACCCCCGTTCCGCCGAATCAGCAAGCCCTCGATTCGCAGTGCCTCGACGAGAGTGCCATTGACGGTCAGATTGGTCAGATTCGAGTTCGTCAGATCGATCTCGACACCATCACCGGTGTTGTCTTGAATCGTCCCACCGGTCAAGTTGAGCTCCACCGCCGAGCGGACGACATCTTGCAGGTTGACGTGAACGCCGTCACCGGTGTTCGAATTCGCCGCCCCGCTGAACTGTACGGCCACTTGCTGGGCATCGGTTCCGCTGACGCTGAGTCCATGTCCGGCATTCGTGTTGACGTTGTTGTTCCCGAACATCAACAAGTTGGCGACGGAGTTTGCTCCCGTCGCAGACAGCCCAATCCCGTCACCCGCGTTGTTGGAAGCCGAAAGTGCTCCTGCGGTGGTACTCGTCAACGAGGCGGTCAGTGAGCCCCCCGCAGTTGAGTCGAGCTGAAATCCATTCAGGGTATTCGCATTCACGGGCACATCCGTGAAGGCGATATTGGCCGTGCTGCCTGCACCGTCGATGTTGCCGCGAACACCGCTCGAAGGTGCTCCCAGTCCGTTGTTGCTGAAGCTGCCACCGATCAGGGTGCCGGTGATGTCACCCCCCGTGACCGCACCAAAACTCAGGCCGTTCAACTGGCTCTGTGTGACACTGGTACTGGAAGTGTCGATGTCGATCAAAGCATTCGTGGTCGCGACGGCGTCGATGCCACTCGCCCTACTCCGGGAGACGGTCGAGTTATTCAGAGTCAGTCCCAGTTGGCCCTGCTGGTCCGCTCGGAGCAAGACGCCCGACTGGCCGGAGTCATTGATCGCCATGCCTTCGAACGAGACGATCGCTCGCGAGCCCACACCGGAGACATGGCCATCGATACCACTCTCGGTATTATTCGAGAAGTTGTTGCCGACCCCGGTGACGGTGGTGCCAAA
Organism: Planctomycetota bacterium; assembly: GCA_031431195.1. GTDB lineage: Bacteria > Planctomycetota > Planctomycetia > Planctomycetales > Planctomycetaceae > TH-plancto1. The sequence continues at coordinate 87,892 of JANPCU010000361.1, forward strand.
CTGTGCTCCGCCAGTCGCGCCAAACTCGAATCCATCTCGCAGGTTGTTCGCGATCGGTGTATTCGTAAGGTTCAGTGTGCCAAGGGTGCCCACCCCATCCACAGCTAGGTTCAATCCATCCAGGCCGTTGGTCTGGATCGATGAGTCAGTCAGCGTCACGCCCAGCAGACTGGAAGAGTTGCCTCCGGCCAGGCTGGCGATGACGCCGTTGCCAAGGTTGCCGTCCACCAGGCTGTTATTGAAGTTCAATCGAACCTGTGTGGCGGGTCCACTGGCCGTGACCCGCACGCCATCTGACTGGGTGCCCGAGACGTGCGAGCCGTTCCAGGTGGAGGTCAATTGTCCCGAGTTCGTGACTCCGGCCACGAAGCCGCCGTTCGAGGCCAGCAGATTCTGGTTCGTGCTGTTAAAGGTCAGGACCGCTTGCGACCCGACCCCGTCAACGGTGCCGACGACATTGTTCACCGGGTTACTGGAGAGATCCCCCGCATTAAAGACGGTCGTCAAGAGGCCGCCGGATGCGACGTTGTATCGAAAGCCCGCAACTCCGTTGCCGGTCGCTGGACTGCGATCGAAGGTCAGATCCGCCCGCCCGCCCGTGTTGACGATCCCGTTGATTCCATCTTGCCCGGAGTTGGAGTAATTGGTGTCGGCATGGAGAGCTGTCAGGCGAGAATTCGCGCCGCGCACTTCGAATTCATAGCCGTTGTCGCCGCTTCCAGTTGCCGCTGTCGGATCGACAAAGACGACCACATTCGCTCCGCCGACTACGGTACTGTCTACGGCATCGTCATCGTTTCCGATGAGGCTACTGTCGATCACATTCAAGCGGTAATTTGTCGCGGCCTCCGCACCCACGATGGCGACTCCGTCCACCGCGTTGTCATTCGCCGTCAGATTGTCAAAGGTGGCCGTGCCGGTGGCGTTGGTCAAGGCGAGTGCGACACCGCTGCCCGCAGTGCTGCCGGAGAAGGTGGCGTTGGTCACCTGGAGATTGAGCGCTCCGGTGTTGACGTTCCCTTCCAACAGGTTGCCCGAGCCGGTCGCACTGACCCGCGAGACGCTGCCCGAAAGCGAGCCACCCCGGCGCACATCAAAGCGGAATCCGTCACCCACATTGGTCATCGCGGAGTCGGTGATAGTGGCCACTAACGGAGCCCCATTGGCGTCCAGCAGCACGCCGGTTCCCGTGTGGTTCGATCCATCCACGTTCGCCAGATTGACCGTCATGGGCCAGCTGGCTGCACTCACCCGTGTGCCGATGGCCCCCCCTTGAGTAGTCACATCTTGAATGAGCAGAGTCGACGGTGCCCCGGACGTATTGGCGACCGAGATGCCCACCCCTGTCGGACTGGTGTTGATGAAGTTGGAATCCCGAATAATCGAGTTTCCACCGCCAGTCACTGCCAGACCGCTCGATGAGGTGACATTCACACATTCGACCAAGAACTGATCGGCCCCCGTCCCCAGAATCGCAGCTGTGGACCCACCCGTGATATTGAATGCACTGACCCGGTTGTTGTCCGCCAGTGTGATGACTGGAGCATCCGCATTGCGGCCTCGCAGGGTGGGGAATGGTCCGCTATTCGAGAAGACACTGTTCGGGATCGCAAACGATCCCAGACGATCCGTATCGATCGAGTGTTGTTTACCTTCCCCGAACAGATCCTGCCCTGTTCGCAGAGAAATGTTACCGACCGTGTCTCCGGCCCCCCGCTGTACCAGGACGTAATCTGAAGCCGCGCTGTTCGGCAGGCCTGTGAACGGACGTTCGATTGTTCCGTCCCCGCCCGCTGCGGCGGTGTTATCGACCCAGGTGAGTGCAATGTTGCGTCCCGTGTTGGGATCATTGAGTGGGACGAGTCGAGGGCCCCGGTTCTCCGCCAGCTGAACCTGAAACTGACGGCGGACCTGGTCATAGCGCCGGTTATAAGTGTCATTCAGAGCACCGAACCGCGTCGGGAGTCGGCCATCAAAGCGAATATCGACTCCCACGTTGAAGTTGGTCCCGAACTTGTCGTCGTTCGTGACTTGTAAGCTGACGTTGACCCCCTGTGTCACCTGCCCCTCGACACGGGAACGAACCCCCCATGTCTGATCACTGGGCGAGGTCAATTCATACAGACCGGCATAGATTCTCATCCAGTTGATGACCGGCAGGGGAATGCCCGCCTCGGCGTCGAATCCAGCCAGAGACTGTTGAAACAACCCCGTCCCCAAAGTCGCAAAGTCGTGACCCACAAAGACAGGTGTCGTGCCCGGATCGACCACACTCAAGAAGTTGCTTCGATTGCCAATCGGGAGGTATCCATTGGCCCGCAAATCGATGGGCCCACTCAGATACTCGAATCCGATTCCGGCCTGCTGGTAATGGAACGCTTGCGGCGATTCGATCGTGTCATACCAGCCGTTGACGCCCCACAGAGCGTTGTCCATCGTGCGACGAAATCCGATACCGGTGTTGAAGCCGTAGCGGTTCGTATCCGTGATGAGCGCTTCGACCTCCCCGAACACCTGTTGCGGGCCATCTTCGAAGATGGCATGCCGGATGCCGATCCGCGAGTAGCCCGTAGGGATACCGACCGCTTCACCGGTCTGTTTGTTAAAGAGCAGGTAAGTCCCGCCCCCCGGGGTGAGCGTCATGGCTCCACTCAGGTTATCCACCGACGAATAGCCGGGGCCTGAATAGCCGGGAGCCGTATAACCCGGTGCCTGAACAGCCTCTTGGGCGCGAACACGATCCGGAAAGGCCATCCATGCCAATGACAGGGAAACTACGCAGAAACGCTTCCAGAACATGTGCTTCTCCAACAGTCGTCGCAGGGATGACCCCGAACGCTGGCTCGTATTTCCGACCCCCAGGCCAACTGACCCACGCCACAACGGACCGCCCCGTTGCAGGAAGAGCGACCGGCGACAACTGCCGCTGGCTCTCCGCCTGGGAGACAACCTCAGCTCAATGCGCATGCTGCGCGAAGAGTCCTTCTATTGTCATCTCTGTTTTCGGAATCTCCCGATTGTTCTATTGAGTCAAAGTTTGCTTCCTGTATGGGCTATATCGATATTCCGGTGATCGTTTTCTGAGTGGAGAAGTCTGAAAGGAGTGATGCCGCCCGACCGAATCTCAGATTATTGGGATTTCTGAGCAACGTGGCTGCGTCTTGAATCCCGTTGACCACTTGCGGGAATCGGTTGGCCATTCGATCATGACGTTGAACTCGCTTCTCCCCCCCAACAGGGAATCTCGCATGGAATGCCTCCTCGACCGCTTTCTGCGTTATGTCCGGATTGATACCCAGGCCGACGAGAAGAGTTCTTCCCTGCCCAGTACCGCCAAACAGCTCGTATTGAGTCGGTTGCTGGAGCAGGAGTGTCGGGCGCTGGGATTGGTGGATGTCTCGATCGACGCGCATGGGATCGTGATGGCGACCGTGCCCGGTACGGTCTCTCATCAGGCCCCGATGATCGTCTGGAACTCGCACGTCGACACCTCGCCCGAGTATTCCGGGACCGATGTGAAGCCGGTGGTCCACAACGACTATCGCGGCGGTGATATCGTGCTCCCCGGCGACCCGTCGAAGATCCTCAAGGTCAGCGAGAACCCGCACCTCGATGAGCTGATCGGCAAGACCGTCATTACCACGGACGGCACCACGCTCCTCGGGGCCGATGACAAGGCCGGCCTCGCCATCATCATGACAGCTGCCGACCGACTGATGCGGGATCGTTCGATTCCGTGCGGTCCGGTGCGGGTCTGCTTCACGGTCGATGAGGAGGTCGGGCGCGGGATCGAGGGGCTGGACTTCGCCAGGCTGGGCGGCGTGTGCGGCTACACGCTCGACTCGGGCGGCGTGGGGCGGATCGACACCGAGACGTTCTCTGCCGATCTGGCCATCGTGACTGTCGAGGGGCGTAACACGCACCCGTCGGTCGGGAAGGGAGTGATGGTCAACGCGGTCCGCATCCTCAGCGACCTCATCGCGCGGCTCCCTCGGCAGAACCTGTCCCCCGAGACGACCGACGGACGCGAGGGGTTCATGCACCCGTATCAGATCCAGGGCGGCGTGGCGTCCGCGTCGTGCCGCATTATCTTGCGAGACTTCGAGACTGAGAACCTCGCCCAGCAGAAAGAACTCCTCGAACGCATCGCCGAGGGCCTCCGAGCCGTCTACCTGGAATGCCGCATCACTATCGAGACCAAGAAGCAGTACCGCAACATGCGCGACGGTCTACATAAAGAACCCCTCGCGATCCCCAAAGCCATCGAAGCGGTCCGCGCAGCTGGCATCGTCCCGATCATGGACATCATCCGCGGCGGCACCGACGGAGCCCAGATGACCGAACGCGGCCTGCCGACGCCCAACCTCTCCAGCGGGCAATACAACCCACACTCGCCGCTGGAATGGACCTGTGTCGAGGAGATGGAAACTGCGGCTGCCGTTCTCGTCCAACTGGCCGTGGCGTGGGGTAAAGAGAAGGGTTAGACATTGCGAGGAGAGACGTGAGGCGACTCGTAGGACGGACGTCTTCGTCCGTCCGTGCCGAAACCTCGCGGAACGACGGACTCGGAAGTCCGTCGTGCGTCTGAATCTCGCACGAGTGATGTCTCGTTGCGATTTGCAACAACAGAGACATGGAATATGAGCCGTTCAGATTTTCGAAATCCGATCGAGAGCCACTCGTGCCAGACGGGCGACCTCGGGGTCCGTATCGGTCGCCAGGACTTCCAGATCCGAACGAGTCGACGCAGGAGCCAGATCAGCCACGATCGCCATCGCTCGGTGTCGCAGCTCAGGCCGGGTCAGTGACTCCGGCGACCGTACGAAGGCAATGAGTGGCAGCGTCCCCGACGGGCCGAGACTGCGGATTTGACCCGAGTCGAACGAGCGAACTTTGGTCATTCCGACCTCAGCCAGCAAGCCCTGCAACATCCCCTGCAAGTCGGGATCGTTCGGCGGACGGGTGTTCAACAGCGGCAGTTGCCAGCTCGTGGCTTGAAGCCGGTCGTAGGGACCGCTGAGTTCATGATTACCGCCAGGGGAACATGCCATCGATTGGCCGGGAGGGATCGTCCACGACTGGTCCGCTCCGCTCCGCAGCTCGGTCGGCTGTTCCGAAACGGCAATGCAGCGAGCGACTTGGTCATCGATCCGCCACAAGGTTTCGGAGCTTGACGGACAGGTGAATAGGCACACTTTCGGGAGAGCGTAATTGGTAGATGACTCCACATTCGCCTGACCGGGAACGCTGACCATGAGGGGTATTGTCGCGGCGGCTCGGCACCAGAATTGGCCCGCGACTAGTTCGATCTCTTCAGGGCGATGGACGATGAATTCCGTCTGTTGGTTAACGCGGACCAGTCCACGTGCAGGAGTCGAGACTTCGCACAGACTCTCCGCAGGGGTCCGGACATGGGCCCCAGCTGCGAGTGACAGATTGTGCGGCTGGGCGACGCGCGTCCATTCGGTCTCCGTGGTCTGGCGGACTTCAACCGGACCGGTGGCATGCGTGAGTGTCGCCACGCTGGCCAAAGCGGGGTTCCCTTCGGAGCGAAGTAGCACCATCGCTAGTAACAGACAGGTTACAACCGCGAGGAGTGCGACGAGGGGACGCCTCTTCGAACGGAAGTTCCGGGAGGCACGCCCTGCTGGCTCCCCTCTCGCCCCGGGAGAGTGGCTGGGGGTGAGGGCCGAGTGGCGAGACGACTCTCGCTCCAGAAACGCAGCCTCATCCAATCTCGGCACCGGGAGCACCGCTCGCAGCTGAGCGTCCAGATCGCGGGCCGCGACCCACTCGCTCATGGCCACCGGATCGGACTGCAACCGCTGCTCGGCCAGTACACGCTCCTCGGGACTCAGTTCGCCATCGAGCAACCAAGCGATCCAATCGGCAGGCAAGTTATCGTGCATCAGCCCGCCCTCCGCTGGATGAAAGTCGGACCCGCAGCAGGCCGCGCGCCTTGGCCAAGCGTTCATTCACCGTCGCCCGGGCCACGCCCAGCCAGCCGGCCATCTCGTCGTAAGACATCTGGTCGTAGTAGTGCAGGTACAACACCTCTTGCAGCTCCGGGGGAAGCTCCTGAATCCGCTGGCGAAGTCGTTCGTTCTCGTCAGCAGTCGCGGCGAGCTGGGCCGGGTCGGGAGCGGATCGATCTGATGGTGTGTCGAGGGGCTGGCGTTTGTCCCGCCCGCGCCCGCGATGCCAGTCGAGGCACAGATGCTCCGCGATCCCTCGCAGCCACGCATCAAAGCTCTCGACAGCGGCCAGTTGTGAGAAGCTGCGGATGGCACGCAGCAACACTTCCTGAGCCAGCTCCTCCGCATCGGCCCGCTGCCCGACGCGCGACTGGCAGAGCGCCACCAAACGAGGAAACGACCCGCGCGCGAGAACCCCCAGAGCAGCGCGGTCACCCGCCACCGCCCGGCGAACTACCGCTGGGTCGTTGATCGCCATCAAGAGTCCATGCCAATAATGCCGGGGTGTGGGTCTCCACTCGACCGGCCTGAAGTATGAGTCGTTGGCCACGATTCGCTGGACTGGCCAAATCCATTGATCAGCGGCGGAATCTTCGAGATCAAGAATTCTGGGGAGATTGGTCTCGATTCCGCCAGTCTGAAGCAGTGCGGTCGGCGACTGATCCTCTGTGAGCCGAAGCGTCCCACGATCCCAAAGGGATCGCAGAAAATAGCCGGTGGTTGAGCGCCAGCGACACCACCGGTCACGAATCATTGCGGTTTCCCTGCATCCTGGAGGGATGCCAAGGGACCGTACGCTTGACTCGTCAGTTAAACATCGTCGATCTGTGCCACCCTCTGCCATCCCTCCGGGATGGTGATTGTTCATCGGGCCCATTGTCCGGTGGTGTCGCTTCGCTCAACCACCGGCTAATGGCTGTGACCCCTGCCGGGGTCGGAGCAAGCGAACGACCACCGATGATCCCATAGATTGCCACTCATCACGAACCCCACTTTCCGGAGACAACCCATGTTACGCTGGACCAAACTGATGCTGTTCGGAGTTGTGCCTCTGACTCTGATGGGAGCGGCCATTCTCGGGGTCTTGAAGCAGTCAACTGCCGCTGAGGAACTGCCCCCTACGACTGTCGCTGCGATTCCACCGAGTGCCCCCTTGGACAAGTTGATCGTTCACGAGTGGGGCACGTTCACGACGTTCTCGGGCTCGAACGGGGTGCATCTCGACTTCCGGCCGCTGCTGGACAATGAGTTGCCCGGCTTCGTGTTCGATCGCGCCAGTCAGTCGGGCCATGTCAATTGGTTCAGCAAGGGGCGACTGCGGACTCGGGTGCGAATGGAGACGCCGGTGACGTACTTCTATACCGACCGCGAGCGAACGGTCCGGGCCAAGGTCGAGTTTCCGAAAGGACTGCTGACCGAGTTCTATCCGCCTGTGGCGTCAATGGCTCCGGCCTTCGACGAGAAGCTGGGTTTACAAGGCGACGGCGAGCCGATCGGCAAGGGGATGCTCGACTGGGGCGAGATTGATCTGTATCCAATCTCCAGCTTGCGAACCCACGTCAAAGATCAGAAGACCGCCGAGTGGATGGCCCAACACCTCGCACAGTCAATTCTGCCCAACGCCGACGGCAATCACTATGCCGCTGCCCGCAACACCGATTCGGCCCTCGTTCATGTTCGCCGGGAAAGGGACACGAAGCAGACAGGCACGCCGTTAGTCCAACGCCCGACCGGTGAGTTCATTGAGAAGTTCCTCTTCTATCGCGGCGTCGGTAAGTTCGATGTCCCGGTCAGTGTCACCAACTCCACGCCCGATAAATTCTCGGTCACGAACACCGGAACCGAACCACTCCCGCGGATGATTGTCCTCCGCGTCACCGGCGATCAGCGCAGCTATGCCTTCGTCCCGGATCTGGATGCTGGCAAATCGGTCGACCTGCCGATCCCGGATCGCAACGTCGATTGGGAGCCTCTCCGAGAACTGGTCGTTACGGAACTAATTCAGACCGGCCTCTATCCGAAAGAGGCCCAGGCGATGGTCGATACCTGGTCAACCTCGTGGTTCACGGAAGAGGGGCTGCGACTGTTCTATCTGGTTCCGCAGAAGGTCACCGACGAGATCCTGCCCCTCACGATCACGCCTCAGCCGGATGAGCAATTGCGGGTGATGGTCGGTCGCGTGGAGATCATGTCGAAGTCACAGGAGACGGAACTGTTGCAGGCGGTTGCCCTCTCCGCGAAGGCCCGAGCCGAGTGGCAGGTCCAGCACTCGGAACTCTCTGACGAGGGAAAGGTCGATCATCCCTTGCTACCCGTCCCGTCGGTATTCGTCAAGCTCGGCCGCTTCGCCGAACCGGCCCTGGCCCGCGTGCGGACGATCTCGTCGGATAATTCCGTCAAGAACGAGATCGGGATGCTGCTCTGGCAACTCCAGGCGGAGGCCGCACAAGCCGAGGAACTGGCGCGCACTTCGGCTCAGATTCAATAGTCGAGAAGCCCCGGATTTCTCCCGCGAGGCACAGCTGCAACCTACGGGGATAATGGTCAGCCGTCAGCCCGCTGCATCGGTCAAGATTTCTGGCACGCGGCCCTTGCTCTCGCAGCGGGCTGACTGGCGATACGGGCGGTGTGTGCATCACAAAAGTAGTCCACTCTCAGAGATTCACGACAGAGGAGTGTGCCCCCAAAAATCGTCCGAGATTCATCACCGTTCCCGGCCCCCTCGCAGGAGAAACCTCCATCCAGCTTCCCGGAAGTGTGAAACGCGGAGGACGCGGAGAACGCAGAGAACAGGCTCTCCTTCCGGACTCTGCGTCCTCCGCGCCCTCTGCGTTTTCACTCCGCACGTCCTCGCGCTCGAGGTGTCCCCTGCGGGTGTCGCGAGTTTCGTGTGAATCATGCCCTTGGGTTTTGGATACCAACTTTCCTGACGCACACACATACGGGCGGTCCAGTACTACGTCCGCTGGCAATCGCTTTTGAGACCAGTATGATGGGTGAAGCTTGTGTGAATTCTGGGGACCGGTCCGCGCGGCCTGCCCCCAGAGGCTCAAGTCGGAGTGGTGGCTGTTGCCCTCCATTCGGCCCACTTCGACTCCCGCTCGGGAGTCGAGTGGGCCTCCTGCGATTCCTCGCGACGGAAGCGGAACCCGCTGATGGCCGAGTTGTTTCACGAGTGCGGCGTCGCCGCGATCTATCACTTTCCGACACCCGACGGAAAGCCCAGCACCTTGGCCCCCAAGCAGGGGAGCCAGGCGGCGTCGCGACTGATCCCCCGCATGCTGCTCGACATTCAGAATCGGGGCCAGTTGGCCGCTGGGATGTCGGTCTACGCCCCTGCACCGCCCGTCGTCTCCTCCCCCCCGAAGGAGTCCGACAAGCCCGCTCGCACATGGCTCGTCGGTACGTACAAGGATGTCGGCACCGTTAGTGAGGTCTTTCACCTCAGTCGCAAAGAGGACGCCGAAGCCCTGCTGAAACAGTACGAAGGTCCAGCAGCTATCGGGCATGTGCGGTACGCCACCTGCGGCAAGGATGACCGCAACTACGCCCAGCCGTTCGAGCGGCAACACCTCGAAAAACGGAAGTGCTTCGCCTTTGGGTTCAACGGTCAGCTGGCGAACTATCAAGATCTACGCCGAGAAATCCTCGACACGGGGGATTTCCATCTGAGTCGAGAAACCGACACCGAAATCCTGCTGCACATGCTCAGCCAGGAAATCGCCCAACAGTCCAAAAGTGACCTGCTGGACCTGTTGAAGCGGCTGCATCGGAAGCTGGATGGGGCGTACAACATCGTTTTCCTGAACGCTCTGGGTGAGATGTTTGTCTCGCGTGATCCCTTGGGGTTTCGGCCCCTCTGCTGGGCGATGGAAGAGGGGCTCTTCGCAGCTGCCAGTGAGAGCGTGGCCTTGGCGAACTTAGGGTTCTCTCCAGAGAGTATTCACAACGTCCCGCCGGGCCATGCCGTCATCATTCAGAACGGTCAACTGAGAGTCGAGAAGTACGCCGAAAGCCCGCGCACCGCTCACTGCTTCTTCGAATGGATCTACTTCGCCAATGTCTCCAGCACGCTCGACGAGCGGAGCGTGTATCTGAGCCGCAAGGTACTGGGCGAGAAGCTGGCCGATCTGGAAGACATCCCGTACGAGAAGGACGGGTCCTCAATCGTGGTGCCAGTGCCGGACACGGCGAAGGCCGCTGCGGATGCGATGGCCTATCGCATGGGGATTCCGTGCCTCGAGGGACTGATCCGCAACCGATACGTCGGTCGTACCTTTATCGAGGGCAACAATCGCGGCGACAAGGCGAAGGTGAAATACACTCCGCTGCGGGAAGTGCTCGAAGGGAAAAAGGTATTCCTCGTCGAGGACACGATCGTCCGCTCGACGACCATGCGGACTTTGATCTCTCAGCTGTATGAGCGTGGTGGTGCGGCTGAGGTGCATGTGCGGGTCGCTTGCCCTCCGATTGTGGCCCCGTGTTTTTATGGGATCGATATGACGAAGGTGAAGGAGCTCTTTGCGCCCGAGTTTCTCCACGGCGGCCCACTGACCCGTGAGATTGAGAACGCGATGGCGAAGGAGTTGAAGGCGACCTCGCTGCGGTATCTTCCGCTCTCGGCCATTGCCGAAGCCGTGGATAAGCACCCGGACAAATTGTGCCAGGCGTGTCTGACCTCGAAGTACCCCACGCTGGCGGGGGAGCGGATGTATCAGATCTCGCTCGTTGGGGACTCGGATCAGCGGATTGTGGACATGGAGCGGCCCGTTCAGGTGAGTTTGAGTTGAGTGTCAATCGCCGACGAATTTCGACACTCCGCGCTGATGCCGACAGCCTGACCAGAGTGTTCCGGACTCTCTGAGCCGCACGCGAAGCACATCCTCAGAAGCCTGAGGGGGACACAGATCGCACAGATTTTCACGGATACGGAACCGGCTCAGGCGGCGACCTCATGTGATCGATCTCGTTGCGGCCCTCTGAATCTGCGGTGATCGGCGAAATCTATCCGGGTGGCACAGGTTGACTCGCTTGGGAGCCTATCTGTGTGCCTTGGCACTCGAGGTTACACCGGAGAACGCCCGTTCGTGCAAGAACCACCTTCCGCGCGGGGGCACCGAGCCAGCAGACCACATTCAGCTTTTCACCAGATCCCGCAGCACCTTGTGCAGGATGCCGCCGTGGCGGTAGTACTCGACTTCCACCGGGGTGTCGATGCGGCAGGTGGTGACGAAGTAGACTTCGTCACCGTTCGATTTGCGGGCGGTGACCTCCACAGCTTGCCGGGGTTTGAGGGTGTCGTCGAGGGCGATGTCGAAGGTCTCGGTGCCGTCGAGGTCGAACATGTCACGGCTTTCGCCATCGCGGAACTGCAGGGGCAGGACCCCCATGCCGACGAGGTTCGAGCGGTGGATGCGCTCGAAGCTTTCGGCGATCACGCAGCGGATGCCGAGGAGGTAGGTTCCCTTGGCGGCCCAGTCGCGGGAGGAGCCGGTGCCGTATTCTTTGCCAGCGAGCGCCACGAGTGGCGTGGGCTGATGGCTGATGGCTGATGGCTGATGGCCGGAACCTGCTGGCTCTAGGCCCTGGGCCCTAGGCCCTAGGCTTCCCCGATACCGCATCGCCGCGTCGTAGATGCTCATCACCTCACCCGTCGGTAGGTACTTCGTCACGTTCCCTTCGCTACCGGGGACGAGCAGGTTCTTCAAGCGGATGTTGGCGAAGGTGCCGCGGGTCATCACGCGGTCGTTGCCGCGCCTCGCTCCGTAGCTGTTGAAGTCTTCGGGGGCGATGCCACTTTCCCGCAGGAACAGACCGGCGGGGGAGTCCTTCTTGATGTTGCCCGCCGGGCTGATGTGGTCGGTGGTGACCGAATCGCCGACCGAGACGAGACACCGCGCCCCGCTGATTGCGTGGATCGGACCGGGAACCTTCGGCATGTCAACGAAGAACGGCGGCTCTTGGATGTAGCTGCTCTGGGGATCCCATTGGTAGAGGTCGCCGACCGTGCCCTTGATCGCCTGCCACTCCGGCGGACCGTCGGCAGCCTTGCCGTATTGAGTGGTGAACATTGACGGCGAGAGAGACGACGCAATCGTGTCGCTGATCTCTTTCTGGGACGGCCAGATGTCCTTCAGGTACACCGGCTTCCCATCCTTACCGTGGCCGAGTGGCTCGGTGGCGAGGTCGATATCCGTCGTCCCGGCAATCGCGTAGGCGACGACCAGCGGTGGGCTGGCGAGATAGTTGGCCTTCACCTGCGGCTGGACACGACCTTCAAAATTACGGTTTCCCGAAAGAACCGCAGCTGCGACGAGATTGCCATCGGTGATCGCTTGGGACACCGCTTCGGGCAGCGGTCCGCTGTTGCCGATGCAGGTGGTGCAGCCATAGCCAACGGTGTGGAAGCCGAGCGCATTGAGCGGCTCGGTCAGTCCGGCCTTGTCGAGGTAATCGGTCACGACACGGCTGCCGGGGGCGAGGCTGGTCTTCACCCACGGTTTACTGGTGAGTCCCCGGGCGACGGCGTTGCGCGCGACCAGTCCAGCGGCGACCATGACGCTGGGGTTGCTGGTGTTCGTGCAAGACGTGATGGCGGCAATGACGACGGCACCGTCGGTGATGGCGGGAGGTTGAGGGTTGAGGGTTGAGGGTTGAGCGATCGGAACCTTGGGAGAGGGGTCGTTTTTTCGGAACGTCGTGGTCAGCTCCTTGTGCCAGGAGGACTTCATGTCCTTCAGCAGCACACGATCCTGCGGGCGTTTTGGCCCGGCCATCGACGGCTGGATCGTGGACAGATCGAGTTCCAGCTTGCTGCTGAACCGAGGCTCCGGCGAAGCATCGGTCCGGAACAGCCCTTGTTCCTTGTAGTATCGCTCGGTCAGATCAACCGTCGCCTTCGAGCGACCAGTTCGTTCCATATAGCGGAGCGTTTCCGCATCAACGGGGAAGAACCCGATAGTCGCGCCGTATTCGGGGGCCATGTTGGCGATCGTGGCACGGTCAGCCAGGCTCATCGCGGTGAGGCCGGGACCGTAGAACTCGACGAACTTGCCCACGACGCCATGCTTACGGAGCGTCTGCGTCACGGTCAGCACGAGGTCCGTCGCCGTGGCCCCCTCGGGGAGTTCGCCCGTGATCTTGAAGCCGACCACTTCGGGCAGCAGCATGTAGATCGGCTGTCCGAGCATGACCGCTTCGGCTTCGATCCCGCCGACTCCCCAGCCGACCACGCCCAGGCCGTTGATCATCGTCGTGTGGCTATCGGTGCCGACGAGCGAATCGGGATAGGCGATCCCATTCTTGGTCAAACAGACGGTCGCGAGGTATTCCAGGTTCACCTGATGCACGATGCCGATCGAAGGCGGTATGACCCGAAAATTCTGAAACGCCTTCTGACCCCACTTCAGGAACTGATACCGCTCGATGTTTCGCTCGAACTCAATGTCGATGTTGCCCTGCAAGGCTCCCTCGGTCGCGAACTGGTCGACCTGCACCGAGTGGTCGATCACGAGATCGCACTGGACCAATGGATTGATCTTTTTGGGATCGCCCCCCATGCGGACCATCGCCTCCCGCAGTGCCGCCAAGTCCACGACAGCGGGCACCCCGGTGAAGTCCTGCAGCACCACGCGCCCCGGCATGAACGGAATTTCGACTTCCTTCGGCTTGGCAGCGTTCCACCCCGCCACTTCGGCGACATGCTCTTCGTTGACGATAAACCCATCGACGTTTCGCAGGCAGGCTTCGAGCAACACCCGCATCGAGAAGGGCAGAGTCTCAATCCCCGTCATGCCTGCTTCGGCCAGTTTCTGCAGCCGGAAAATCGAGTAGTCACCACTGCTGGTTTTCAGAGTGGAGCGTGAACCGAAGGCGTTGCCAGTCATGAGTGTTCAGTGTGTTGAATGCGGTGAGGCGGATGCGGGCCGTGTCCCGCCTCTTCTGAGAATCGCGGGGACTCCATTGTGGCCACCAGACCGCAGGTTGGCAAACCCGCCCGCTGTCGGAATCATCAAGAATGTCTTCGAAGATTTGCTCGATGAATTCGCCAGCTTCGAGCAGCCCGCCTTGGCAGTCGGGACACACGTCCGCCGTGACCTCCTGCGGCTGGACGGTGCCCTCGTCGAGCGGCGGTGCGGGCCGCGTCGTGCCCGGATGTTTTCGCTCGTCGGCCTTCCGCCGATCCTGCGTCGACTTCGTGCGAGTCGAGGTGTTGGCCTGGGGCCGAAAGCCTTTCTTCCGCTGCACAAGCTCCAACTGCAACTCCGCGACCTGAGCCTTAAACTCGGCGGTGGAGGACGAGGGTGCTCGCTGGCCCTAGAGTACCCACCCCTTGCGGTACTCCCGCCCGAGGAATTTCTCGGCCTCGGGGGCGTTCGGGAACTTCATGTTGGCGGCGTCCCACTCCAGCTTCTTTCCGGCACGGTAAGCGACATTGCCGAGGTGATTGGCCTCGGTCAGAGGCCCGCTGTAGGCGAAGTTGCAGGTCGTCGGGGCTCCGGTCTTGCAGGCGTGAATCCACTCCGCATGATGGCCGATCGAAGGCGGGATCGTCTGCGGAGGTCGCTTAAAGTCGTTCACGTTTGGCCCGAACAACAGCTCGTGCTTGGAGTAATCGGCCAGCAGCTGTCCGTTAGCCCCGACGAAGAGGACACCGCTATCCCAGCGCGGGATCGTCCCCTTCTGCCAAGCGTCCGGCTTGTGACTTCCTTGATACCACGTCAGCGACAACGGGCCGCGCTCGCCACGGGCGGCGTACTCGTACTTGACGTGCATGCTGGCCGGAGCCAGTTCGGGATGGGCCGGCCCACCGAACGGTTCGATCGTCGTCGGAGCATCAAGGTTCATGGCCCAGAACGGCAGGTCGATCCAGTGGCTGCCGAGGTCGGACATGGTGCCATTGGCAAAATCCCACCAGCGATACCACTTGGGTCCGGGGAAGTAGACCTCGTGAAATGGACGCTCGGGAGCGGGGCCCAGCCACAGATCCCAATCCAGATTGGGTGGGATCGGCGACGAACCTTCGGGACGGTTCTGTACCGACACGATGTCACCGTTGGCCTTGGCCTCCTCGGGTGATTGCAGCCCCCAGGCTCGCCCGGCCCACACATGGACTTCGCTGACCGCACCGATCGCGCCTCCTTGCACCAGTTCGACGACCCGGCGGTAGTTGTTCTCCGCATGAATCTGCGTCCCCATTTGAGTCGCGACACCGGCGGCCTGGGCGGCCTCGGTGATGATGCGAGCCTCCTTCACATTATGAGTCAGCGGCTTCTCGCAGTAGACATGCTTCTTGGCCCTCAGCGCAGGCAACATCGCGAACGCATGCGTGTGTTCAGGAGTACTCACGACGACGGCGTCATACTCCCCGTCCTTCAAGTCCTCGTACATCTTGCGATAGTCCGAAAAGGTCTTGGCCCCCTTGACCTTCCCGCTCGCGTAATCGACCGCGTTCTTGTTCACATCACACAGAGCGACCACCGTCTCGCCGAGCATCTGCTCAAAGTTCGCCCCGCCACGACCCCCGCAACCGACCACTCCGATATGCAGCTTCTCATTCAGCCCCGCTGCTCGCAAAATCGCCGGAGCTGCGAAGGCGGTCGCTCCCACTGCAATCGTGGCGTTCAGGAATTGCCGCCGACTGGTTGAGTTTGGTGCCTGACTCATAACGAATCTCCAAGGGTTGATGTGTGCCAAGGGTGGCAAGTTAGCCCGCTGGGTAGCTGATTGTCCAGAATGAGGCGTTCCCTCTCACGTGATCGCGTGAAATCGTCAAGGGCTTTCCATTCCGTGTTGTGTACCGAGCCAGCGACATTGAACTCTTGGTCGTCGCAATATCTCGTTACAGAAGGTCGCCAGGGGACTGGGCCAATCGTCTCTGGTGAAACGCTCCGCCTTCGCATGACTGGAGTCCGGATGGCGTTGAGTGGCAACTTCGGTTGTCTCTGATTTGGCTTCGGCTGCCTCGTTGAAACGGCCACCTCGCCGGACTGTCAAGTCGCGATCGCGTGCGGCGTTCCTCACCGAAATGTTCTCCATCGCTCGAGAGGCCAGTACGTGTGCGTCACAACGCCGACGATTTCCGACTCGGGGACGGCATAGGGCGGATGACCAGGAAACCCTTCTTGCCAGAAGCGTGCGTCCCGAGACCGAGCGGTGAAGTCGCCGAGCATGAAGTATTCGCCTGCGCCCAGCACTGCGGGTGATTCTTCGGTCCCGGAGAGTTTCCATGCCACGTCGGGAATCTCATGCAAGTAACGGAGTCCCTGCAATTCATCCGGTGGTATCAGCTTCTGGCCATTGGCCCAGGCAGATCCCGCCACACGAGCACGTAGCGCCAGTCAGGGGTGGTCACATTAGTAGACGAGAGAATGCAGGCACTGGACGAATCAACACGTCAGGTATTACGATCACACTCTGTGTGTGACGCAAGTCTTTGTGTTACAACGCCGACTGATCAAGAGGTCCATATGAGTTCATCTCGCTCAAGCAAAAAGTCGACCGGGTCTCGGAAGAAACGCCGGTCCGCTAATGACTTCGCTAAGAGGTGTCTATTGGCATCGTTGGCAATCTGTTTGATTGGAGCGATTTGCTATGGAGCTTATCTCGGAGTCCAGAAAGCGATCGAGATCGTCGGTTCTGGTCAAGACGCTCGTACACCAACAGGGGAGCCCGCCGTAACCGCTGCTGCGAAACCGTGGCCTCTTCCAGCTGGAACCCCTGAAGCAGGCCTCTATGGCACTCACTCAGAGCCAATTGAACCAGCGAACCGCGAGACGCGGCGTCTTCCATTGCGTCGACGCAAGACCGACCCCCTGGTGCAACTGACCAATGCGCGTATCGAAGATTGGATCCCTCCCGCCCTTCCCAATCTTCCACCCGAAGTCGCTGCAAAACTCAATGCTGCACGCCCTAAACCATTACACCCACAAAAAGTTCTTCGAGTCGATGTGACCCCGATCGAGTGGAATACTCCTCCCGATAATCTCGAAGTCGTACACGGAGCCTTTGACAATACTCCCAGAGGAGTCCGTCTAAATAAAGGGCAATTGGCAGCGATGAAATTGGGACAATCGACTACCGTTGAGATCGTGTTTGCGAACGAGCGCCCGAATCTGCAAATCTATGCTGTCACATCGGATGACCGCTATCGCACGGTGGATGGAACGACGGTCTCTGGAGTGAACAACTTGGCACCTACAGGATGGCCGCTCAACTTCAAAGTATCAAATACTCTGTTTGTCGGGACACCATTCGCAGGCCATATGCCACGCGAATGGCATCCGGATGAACTCGCATTATTGATCACCACTGGAGGGGAAGCGGTTATTATTTTTCAGTAGTCATCCCTTGGTCCGGGCGTTCTCCAGGAGCGTTTTCGATGAATCTGAGTGCTGTTTCTGTGTTCGACCTGAGTCCGTCCGAAAAGATTCAGTTGGTGGAGGATCTCTGGGACGATCTGGCTGCTACTCCGTCTGACGTTCCCGTGTTGGACTGGCAACTGGCGGAACTGGAGCGCCGGAAGGCCAACCTGATGAGCCATCCGACGTCTGGGCTCGCCTGGGACGAAGTGCTGCGGAGGGTCCGGAGTCGTCATGGCCGCTGAACTGGTCATCGCTTCAGAAGCCGAACAAGATCTCGACAAGCGTACGGATGGTACGAGGACCAGCGGGCTGGCTTGGGTGAAGAATTCTTGAGCTGTGTAGATGCTTCTGTCCAGGCCATTTGTCGCATGCCTGAGATGCATGCCATGGTCCACAAGGAGTACCGTCGCGCGCTGGTGCGGCGTTTTCCCTACGCGGTCTTCTATGAACAGATGGAAGGGATCGTCACGATCATCTGCGTGTTCCATACATCGCGACGGCCCCAGAATTGGCGTCAGCGTCTCCCGTAAGCGGCAAGCTGGTTCGTGCGGGCGGGGGTTAGGGGAGGCCCCACAGCGTCTCATCCACGCTCGTCAGTCGTGCGGCCTTCGCAGCCTCTCGCAGTTTGCCGACGAGGAACTGCTTGTGGTTGGCGACGGTCTGCTCGCTGATCCCGAGTTGAGCGGCGACCTCTTTGTTGGCCAGCCCGCGCACGAGCAACAGCTCCAGGCACTTCAGCCGTTCCAGTTCGCCGCTGCGCCGCCAGGCCTCGATCTGCTTCCGCAGGCAGTCGGCCAGCACCAGCTCTTCGGTCTCGCGGTGTTCGCGGCTGCGGGCGATGCTGCTGGCGCGGCGGGCCCGGTGGCTGGGGGCGGAGGGTTCCTGACCATCGTCACCGATCACGGGGACCAGCAGCGGACGCCGACCGGTTTGCCTGAGCCGGTCGGTCAGCTTGTGGGCACAGATCGCAAACAGGAACGCCTGGAGCGGTGTCGACGGGTCGTAGTTCGGCAGTGCAGACAAGAACCCGATGAACGTCTCCTGCACCACATCTTCGGCCAGTTGCCGGTCCTTCAGCCGACTGGTCGCGAACGCCAGCAGCCGCCCCTCGTACTCGTCGATGAGCCGCTGCCACGCCGCGGCTTCGCCCTGGCGAATGCGGGTGAGGAGGACATGATCGGAAGAGGAAGGGACAAGGGGCAAAGGCGGGCTTATGGTTGAGGGTTTAAGGTTGATCGACAAAGCCCAGTGGTTGCCACCACTGGGGTTTCCGCGAGTGACTCACTTGAGCAATCTTAGATAGAACTCCACAAAAAAATGTAGGGTGGGACCAGCCGCTTTGGGCGCAGGCCCACGGATTCGTGAACACACATCGCACGTGGTGGGCCTGCGATCCAGAGCGAGCTGGTCCCACCCGACTTCACGAATTCACTTCAATGCCCGCAGGTAGAACTCCACAAAGTTCCGGTGGAAGATCTTCGCGATGTCGTCGCTGGAATAGCCGCGTTTCTCGAAGGTCTCTGTCATGTGAATCACATCGGCGATCGTATCGAGATCACCCGGCGATTGTTCGCGTCCGTACCCGCCGTCGAGGTCGGTGCCAATGCCGCAGTGGTTGGCGTTTCCCGCGAGTTGGCAGATGTGGTCGATGTGGTCGACGACCTTCTCCATCGGCACATCGGCAGAAGGGGTCACGTACTTCTTGTAGCCGGGAACGATCATCCAGTTGTCGAACGCTGCCCCGATGACCGCTCCCCGCTGGATCAGGGCCTTGATCTGGTCATCATCCAGCTGGCGATCGCCGGGGACGAGGGCGCGGCAGTTGTGGTGGCTGGCGAGGACCGGGCCGCTGAAGAGGTCGAGAGCCTCCCAGAATGACTGGTCGGCGAGGTGCGTCGCGTCGAGCAGCATCCCGAAGCGGTCCATCTCCTTCAGCAGTTCGTGCCCGTCGGCGGTGAGTCCGCCGACGCTGCCGGTGCCGTGGCAATACTCGTTCGGGCCGTAGTGCGCGGGGCCGACGATACGCAGGCCCCAATCGAACCACTGCTGGACCTGGGCCGGTTCTTGGATCGGCGGCGCTCCCTCCATGCTGAGTATAAATCCCAGCGGCGGGTCGGACGAGACATCGTTGGGCTGGGCTGCAATCGCAGCTTGCCAGCGATCGTACTCGCGCTGGAGCGTGGCCTTGTCGGAGATCTCGACGAGGACGCCCTTGCGAACGAATGCCCGGTAGTAGGCCAATTGCCCGAGAGCCATTGCATGCGCCGCCTCGCGCGATTGATAGAACGTCAACTCTTTCTGCTTGCGGTGGAGGCGAGGCAAAAGCGTCGCGACACACAGACCGATGCGACCCTTGTGCATCTCCGGAAACGAGACCGTGCAGTCGCCGGGCACGATCTCCGGGAAGTGCTTCTCGAACTCCCGAATCTTCTCACACGGCAATTCCAGATTGCGGTTCCACTCGACCCCGTTCCAGGCCAGGTCGAGGTGGGCATCGAAAATCAGCATCGGAAGCTCCGGGGGATCGTGGAGGAGTGAGCGGCAGCGGGAGTCTGCATCTCCGGTCAACTTGACGGCAAATCACTGCCGGTCCACCATAAACCCTGAACCAGAATCCCTCAACCCTCCCCGGCAGTTCCTGCCATTCCGGTCTCCGAATTCCGGACATTTCCGGGGTTGCAATTGCAGCTGACAGCCAGTCTGACATACACGACATCAAGCGAAATTCTGTTCGCACCCCTGACCGTCCACTCTCTGGCAAGGCAGATCCATTCGCCCGTCCTCGGCCACTTCCCTGTTCTCTCGCCGCGAGGCCCTGCTCTGGGGTTGCTCGTTGTTATTGCCGGGATGCCAGGGACTGTTTTCCCGCAAAGATCAAAAGTCCGAGATCGACATCGCGGGCCAGCTGCTCAAGCCAATTCCTCAGATGAAGGACGGCATCCGTCTGGATGTTTTTCGGGTCGACCGGCATGTGGGTGATCCCCGGATTGGGGAGTCGATGTGGAAGGCCGTCAGCCAAGGAGGATCGCTCGATCCGGCGACGATCCGCCGCCTGAACGAGCATGGGTTCCGCTTTGGGACCGTTCCAGCGAATCCTCCCGTGTCGCTCCAGTCGCTGATCCTGGCGACCAAATCGGGCTCTGCCGAGCGCACGCACCATGAATCGATGGCCTTTCCGACGGGGGGGCAGGCGATTCTGGATGTGATGCCGCTTCCCGAGGGGATGGACATTGTCATCCCCGGCCCCGAAGGAAGTCGCCCACTCACTCTGCATGCCGCCAAGGCGGTCTTGAACATCCGGGCAGACAAAATCGAAGATGGCTGGGCGCGTTTGGAAGTCGTGCCGGAAATCCACCACGGCGAAGTGACCAATCGTCCCGTGGCCGGTGAGAGCGAATGGATGTTGAGGAATTCACAAGCTGTGGAACCACTGTACCAGTTCAAATTTCACGTCGAGCTGAATCGCGGAGAGATGGCCGTCGTGGGACTCCATGATCAGGCGAAATCGCCTGTCGGACGGTGGTTCTTCCGGAACCAGCTGGAGGCCGCCCTGGAACGGGTGATGATGATTCGCATGGCCGATGTGTTCACCGTACAGGGGCAATCTGTCGGGTGACGGGCAATGTTCCGGTCGCGTGGGCTTTAGCCACGCGCGAGTGTGACACCCAGGAATCGTGAGCTAAAGCCCACGTTACTTGGCCTTCTTCTCTTCGGCGATCTCGACGTGAAACTCTTTGACCTTCAAGGGGTCGAGGTGCAGGATGGCTGTGTCGGTAATTGTTTTGCACATTCGCACGATGCGGGATTCCTGAGCGCGGTCCTTGTTCTGTTTGGCCACTTGGACCGCTGGGTTCTTGAGGGCCTCAATCCGGGCCAGGAACTGCTCCAGGTTGGGGAGTGCGTCGACCTGTTTCTCCAGATCGGCTACGGAATTCCAATCGGCTTTCTTGGCGGCACCTCGAGCCCGGGCCATGATGACCGCGCGTCGCGCCACGAGGTCGACCAGTTCACTCTCCAGCAGTTCCGTCTCGGCCTCGACAGTGAGCCGAGGGGAGTCGTCCGGGGCCTCTAAAACCAGCCGGGCCACATGTCCGGGGTAGACAGGAGCTTTGGCCAGTGGTGCGAGCCCGCTATAGGCGATCAAGTAGCGGATCGGCTTTTCCGGATCGGCGGGCAGGACGATGGTGCCATCTCGATCGGTCCGCAGAGTGACTCGATCGGTCACTTTGTCATCCTTGGTTTCCAGACGATCGAGGACTTCGACCCGGTAGCCCGCCATCGGAGATTGAGGCTTGCCGCGCGGGATGACCTGCACCTGCGTCTGCGACAACATCGGGCGTATTTTCAAACCCAACATCTCCATCCGGCGACGACTGCCAGCCAGTGGAGCCTTGAAGGCCGAGATGATTGTCCCTTCCAGATATCCCCGTTCGACCAAGTCCATCCGGATCGTAGTCCACGGGATGTGCTGCATGCGCTTCAGTTCGCGGTTCTTCCCCAGATGCCGTACAAATGTGGTCACATGATCGCCAGCCGCGTAAGGCACTAAACTGAGATCCGGAGGCAGATATTCACCACCTCGAATTCGCAGTTCGACTCGATTCTCGACGACCTTTTCAATCGAGACCAGCGGGCGAAACAGCTCGAACACCAGACCCGCTGCCAGAGCGGGCACGAGTCTTCGGTCAAATGTCGTGCGGTCCAGAATCGATGTCACCGTCTGCGAAGCGCTGTCCCACTCCACTCCAGAGAGCCGATATTCCGACCCGCTCCGATCCAGTGTGAGTGAGAAATGCTTCTCCACCGAGTGGGAATTGAGAGCCACATTCCAAGATTCGGCAGTTCTCTGGGACAGCATGGCCCGGCTCAGCGGCTCTCCCGCTGGAGCGACACGGACATCGCATCGCCACCAGATCCCAATCCGCGAAGTCACCAGACCTCGCAGTTGATCGACCATGCGCTGGGCGTCTCGGTCTGGAAAACCCGCTTCGGAGTCCACTCCCAGTGAGATTGAAACCCGGTACACCTGCTGGTCGTAGGGAATGACGACGGGCTTCGGGACGACGACCGGTTTCCGCAGGTCTTTCGTCTGTAGATCTGTCGGGGCGAGTGCAGGGGCAACCGGTACGGGCGCAGCTGCTGCTGATGCTGCGCTCGCAGGTTCCTGTGCCCGCGCGGACTCCGAGTTCGCTGGGGACAGCTGAACTGCCACGGCAATCATCGTCGTCAAGACCCAGCGAGTTGCCGTCGATTTCATTTCCCACTCCCCACATGTCCCCGAACTGAGTCCCACAGGGACCGCAATTCCATTGAGCAGACTTCCGGCATCACTGACCCGTGAACCAGGCTTCCAACGTCCAGCGATCGACCGAGTCGTAACAGTGCATGGGAAGAGGCGGAAACCCCCGGACGTTCTTCCGCACCACCATAAAGTTGTCGACTTCAAACAGCGGCAAATAGGCCGCATCCACTGACAGTCGCCGATGCAACTCTTGTGACTGAGTCACCACGCGAGTCCAATCCGCCGTCCGGTCGAGTTCCATCAGCTGTTGCCGGAGCCAGTCTGGCTTGCTGGTCAAGTCATTCAAATTCGCCCGTGGATTCACGGTGACAATTGGCCACCAATCAACCACCGGTTCCGGCAGAATTCCGACGCGATAGATGAGGTCATACTTGGCTTGTGGCCCTTCCTCATCGGGGACCAGTTCGACAGTAATCCCAATTTTCTTCCAGCTGCGAATCATGGACAGAGCGGCCGCTCTTTCAGTGACGGAAGGCGGGGCGACCATTCGCAGAGTGGGTATCTGCTGATCTTTGGGGGCGAGAGCCTGGCTGGCCGCGACCGACATGGCGAGGGCGGCGGAGAGATCGTACTTCAGAGGGCGAGCGAGCAGGCTGTTGCCATAGCTCTCACGGGGAAACGGGGACTCGATCAAGCGGCCATGAGCCGCTGTCGTATCGCGCAGGATCACATCCTTCAGTAACTGATCCCGCTGGATGCTGTAAGCCAGAGCCCGGCGCAGTTCGCGGCTCTTGCCCGCCGGGCTGTTGGGATGAAACAGAACCAGGTGCGTCGTGGGCACGGCATAGGGCAGGATAAAGAAATTCTTGAGCACCTCTGCGTCGGCTTGCAATCTCCTCACGTGCCAGTCAGGCAGGTTTGGGGCCATCGAAATCTCGCCCCGCAGCAGGGCCTGCACCACGCGGTCATGGCTGGGGTATTTGTGTTCCACCACTTCCGAAGTGTGGTACAGCTGGAGTCCGGTGGGTTCCATGCGGCCCCGGCGGAAGACCGTCTGCTCGGGCTCGTCCTGCACGATCTTGAAGCCCGTATCTTCAGCGGTGTCATCTACCTGCGTCGGTGGGTAGATCCCGGCGAAGATGGCCTCGATGCGGGACGGCACCCGCTGAAACGTGATGGTGAACTCCGTAGGCGACTGGACTTTGATCGAGCGAATGAGCCCCGCCAGTCGTTCATCGAACTCGGAGTTCTCGGGCTGTGTCCGTTCCAACAACATCTGCACGACAGTCGGAGCATCCAGCAGCGGCTGAGATTCCCAGGGCTGGCGGTTCTGCCTGAGTTCGAACCGCATGCGCCGACCAAGGTCGAGTGGCTCCCACTCATTAAAGTAGCGTGAGCGGTACTGGGCGGTCCCCCGCTGCATGCGGTCCAGAGAGAAGAGCGGAATCCGGTGCAGGTTCTCTTCACGCAATTCGGCGTCGACCGCCAGGGGATAAGAACTCGCCTCCCCGGTCAGACGCACGACGCCCACATGGAGTCGCTGGTAGCGCTCGACCATCGGCTTGTGACGAGCCTTGAGATTCTTCAGCTTCGGCCACATCAGGGCCGCCATTTCGGCGAGGGCGGGGGCCTCTTCAAACCGGCCTGCTTTGTACGCTTCCTCCGCCTGGGCAAGCTTCTCAAGACTCCGCTGCTCCAGTCCATTGGAGATCGTCGCCACCTGCGGATTTTCCGGATACAGCGAACGCAGTCGCTCCAGATGATGGTGAGCCTGTGGATAGTCCTCTTTCTCGGCAGCTGCCAGGGCGAGCGTCTGCAGCACGTTACCAATCTGCTCACTGACACCTGGGAAATCTTTCTGGAGGGTATGGAGTTCTTCCAGAGGAACCAGCGCATCCTCTAACCGTCCGGCGTCCATGCGGATCTGGGCATCCGCCATCAACAGCCCTCCTCGCTTCTCGCCCAAGCCTGGCCAGTCGGGAACGTTCTCCAGCATCCAGTTCAGAAATTCCAAAGCGACATCAATGTTTCCCTCCTTCGCGAGGAGTTCCATCCGGCGGAGCATCAGATCCTCGTGATGCACAATCTGAAGGACCTGCTTGACCGGAATGCGATATTCCGGCGTTTCTTTCTCGCCGGGAACCGTGACATACAGGAAATTCAAATTCAGGATTTCCACCTCCAGTTTGTCCAGTTCCGCTCCTTTGAGTCCGGGCTTCTGCTTCTTCTTTTCTTCCAGAGTGGCTTGTTGCTTGGTCAAAGTGTCGGGACGGGGGGCGAGTGATTCGACCACCAAGACTCGGTGACTCTCCAGCACGACCCAGTCACGCAAAGGACCGTTGATCAGCGCCGCAGCTTCCGGGACCGCCATGTCTTCGTACAGGGGCAGGTCACTTTCCGTCTTCACGGACGGAGCCATGGGAGATTCAGCAGTGGGTGCCTCAGCCGCCGGAGCCTCTGCCGGTGCTGCTTCTTGAGCCCACCCCACAGCTGCCAAGCCGTCGATGTTGAGAAGACCCAGACACCAGATTGTGATCCATCTCCCGACCATCGGGCACGACCTTCCAGACAAGTCATTGAACAAGACTCAGACCTACGATCGACTCGCTTACTTGGCGGTCGGTGCCACCAACGGAATCAAGCTGCCGTCCTCAGTGATGACAAACGACTGAGTCCCCAGTTGAAGTGGCCCCGAGACCAAGCTGCCAGCGGCCAGTTGCTCGGAGAGCAGTTCTCCGGTGTCTGGTTTGACACGCAGCACTCGCCCACTCTCCAAAGCGAGAACGAGAACCCCATCGACCACGGCGGGTTGTCCCGCCAGCGAGGAGTCAGGCAGCTTGAGCTGCCATTGGGAGGTCAGCTCGGCGTCTGGATTAAGACAGTGCAACTCGGAGCGGCCCGTTTCGACCAGGACTCCGACCTCGGTGGAGTAAGCCGCTCCACTGGCCGGATTCTCCAGCGTGCGTCGTCCCACCGGCTCGAATTTACTGGCATCAAACAGAAACACATCGCCCGTGGAGCAGGCGACCGCGAACCGCCCCTGGTGCATGACCAACTGGCCCACAGCTGGGCTGGGCAGGGGTTGACGGGCAATCTCCGCCAGATGCGGTCGAGGATTCGACTCCAAACGGACCTGCAAGAGTTCTCCGGCCTCGGTCAGTCCAATGAGAGTTTTGTCATCGGCGGCTAACACCTGTTTCCAGACGGGAGGTGCCTCACCACTGGGGAACTGGAAGTCTTGGATGATCGTATCGGCCTGCCCAGTCCGGGCCACGTGCAACTTGCCCGCCACGGGGACCACGATCCGTTTGCCGAGTGGCACGGGATTGGCTTGCGGGTTGGCCGGAAGTGTCCCCTGACGCTCGATCTGCCCCAGGCGATTGATGACCCAGATGCGCGGCTCGGGATCGCCGCACACGACGGCGATTTGCGTCTCGGGCAAGGCACAGGCTCGCAGCGGAAGAGTGGTTTCTTTGTTAATGGGAAGCAGGATGGCGGCTTCGGTTTGGAACCCTGGCTGCACCAGATCTGCGGCACTGACGCGGAAAGTCGCCCCGCCTTCATTGACCACCAGCAGGGAGGGGGCATCTCCCTCATAGGCGGAAACCGCCAGGAGTTTCGCACCGGAGATGACCTGCCATTCACTGTCCAAGGTTTCTCGCTCGGTTTGCGTCAAGGTCACGGCGTCGGTGAATGGACGACGACGGGCATTAAACAGCAAGGCCCCTTCCGACTGGTTGGGCTGAGACGAGATCCCATCGGCGACAAATTTGGGGTCGGCCTGAATCGTCCCGGAGATGAGTTGCAGGCGACGGAGTGCGCTGCTGGACATCCAGACTTGTCCCTCGGGACCAGCTGTCAGGAAGATCGGACTCCCCTGGGCCCCCTGCACTTGAAACGTCGGCCCCTGAGTCAGTGCGGGTTCATCCGGGCTGTCTGAAACCGAGAATGCGTTCACCCGTTCCACCGTGGAGGGCACAAACAGATCCCGTCCATGAATGACCGCCGCATCATCCATCACCATCCCGGCGATCTTGCCAGTGGCCGCTTCCACCAGTCCCGGCTTGCTCCCGTCTCGCTTGACGAGATGCAGCGTCGCACTGGTTTCGGAGTGGTTCTCCACGAATGCGGCATACCCCCCCATGGAAATCAGCGGTGCGGTGACTGATTGGGACTTCTGTGCGAAATACGAGACAGCCACGCACTCCAGCGGTCGCATCGTCAGCGTGTAGACGACATCCTGGTCCCCAACAACCACGAGATGGCTGGCTCGGGGTTGATTGTCTCCCAAATCTTTATCGGTAATCATGACCGGACCCTGAACCGGCTGTGAAAACGTCAAGCGGCTGGTGATGCTGCCCGATTGCAAATCAATTTTCAGCAGTGACCCGCCGCTGGTGGTGACGTAAATCTGCCCCTCTTCGATGAGCGGTTTACCCGCAGCTCGCTCTCCCAATGCTTGCCGCCAAACCAGCGTTCCATCCTGGCGCTTCACCCGCACCAATTCATCGGTGCCGGAGTCAAAGTAGATTAAGCTGGGGAGGCTGCGATCTTCGACCGGGAAGAAGGCGTGATCGCTCCCCACGATCCGTCGCCAGACCGGCAGCCCCGTGACGGTATCGATTCCATACAAGCAGTCTTTGCTCAAGACCCAGACGACCTGGTTCACCGAGACCTGATCGGTCCGCGAACGCGCATGAAACATCAGAGTCCGGGGAACCGGCAGTGTAATCGCTTCCTCGGTCGTACTGGCCAGGGTGTTCGGACTGTCCGACTGGACCAGCGAGCGTTCCACCTCCATCGCCTCGGTCAGCAGGGTCTTGATGCTGCGGTCGGCGGCGTATTCCGGGTACTGGGCGACGAGTTCGCGCCGATGGCGGAGAGCCTCCATCGGCTTCTTGTCGGTGATCGCCTTCTTGATATGGGCCGTACTCCCGTTGTTGATTTCGAACTTGAGAATCAGCGTCTCCGAATTGCGCAGCGTGGTCTCGATCTGTTTGATCAACTCCGTCGGCTGGGCATCCTTCGGGCTATAGGTCTTGAGTAGTGACTTCGCATCCCCAGACACGACCAGCAAGGGCCGACCGACTCGGGGCGTCTTTCCCGCGAGCAAGGCGGCTCCCAGAGAGGCACTTCCCGCGCGGGTCGCGAGTGCGGGTTTGTTCTCGTCGAAGCTCTCGTGATCGTTGTATTCACTCACGAATTCCCGAATGCCTTTGACCGCCTCGGCATAGTTGGCCGCCCCGGCCCCCAAGTACTGGTCGATCTTGGCCAGTCCGATCAGCAGTCCCGCTTCCGGGGCTTTTTCGTGCTTGGGGTAAGTCTTCACGAAATCCTGAAGCGCCTCGATCCCCGAGTTGAACTTGCCGTCGGTCACGAGAGATTTGGCCTGCTCGTATTCCCGCTTTGCGACCCGGCGAAACGCGATGAAATAAAACGTGAATCCCAGCAGTACCGCAATCGCGCTGCCGCCCAGCAAGAACAGCACGAGTCGCGACTTCAGCGGCTCCTGCTCTCCCGGTCGCTTCGGTTTGGTTTTCAAGACCTGGGCCAATCCCCCGACCACTCCGGCCTTCGTCGGGACATCCTCTTCGTCGGGGTAATCAATCACCTCATCAGCGTCCGATTCGGCCTTGCGGGGAATCACCTTCGCCACGGGCTTCGCAGCCGGTTTTGCCGGAGCTTCTTCCGCCTCGTCATCGACGATTTCAAACATGTCGTCCGTCGCCACTGCCGCTTTCTTCGAGCTGCCGGCTTTCTTGCTGTCGACGGCCAGCATCTCCAGGCTTTGCATCAACTGTTCATCGGAAGGAGCCGACCGGGGCTTCTCCACACCGACAAACGGCGTCGGCCTTTTCGGCTCGACGGGCGGTTGCTTCTTGGCTTCACGAGCGGTCAGGATCGCCTCATCGGAAGTCGGTTTGATGCCGATGGTATCTTTGGGCGTATCCTCCACGGTCGCGCCCCCGTGAAACCGCACGTCCACGGTTCCGAACCGGAGCATGTCTCCTGACTTCAGCGTGGCTCGCTGGACCGAGGTTCCATTCAAATCGAAGGGGCTGGTCCCCGCTGCCACCGCTTCCCAGTTGTCCTTGTTCCAGGAGATACGACAGTGCATGATCTCGACACCCTCCTCGTCGATCCGCAGATCGCAAGAGGAGTGACTGCCGATGGTCATCGGTTGCCGTTTGTAGAGATCCCGTCGCTCCACATCGCCGGTCAGGTGGATGATTTCCAGGAGGGCCATACTGTGCGATCTTCCGTTGTGGGGGCGAGGTCCATGCTGCGAGGTCCGGTCGTCACTTCAGGTACATCTGCCGCGTCACCTGAAACTCGTACCCGGCCCCCTTCGTGTTCACCACGAAGTAGGTACGGCGAATTTCTCGCAGATTTCGCTTGGCATATGCCATCTCCAGCTGCACCAGCATCTGCTCCGTTTGCTGGGGGTAGAAGTGGAAGATCACGTTGCGACCGACTGTGATCCCGGCTTTCTGGAAGAGCTTCTCGTCGGCCTTCCGGCGGTCCCCGGCATCCCACTTCATGTACAACCGCTTCTCGTCTTTTCCAGAGGTGCCATAGCGCACTTTCGGTGTGCCAGCCAGTCCCGTGATGTACGCGATTCGCGCATCTGGCATGACCGCCCCGAGTTCAATCTGGAAGTAATCCAGCTGCTTCGCATACTCGGTCAGAGACGATCCGTCGGCAAAGCGAATGAACCAGCGCAGCTCAGCGGCCACTCCGCCGCCATTTCCGGGACCGAAGCCCAGCGGACGGCGGTTGCCGGTCCCCTTGGAGTTTCCGTTACGTTCACCGGTCCCAATCTGTGCCGTTTGAGCTTCACCCGATTCTGCCTGAGTCGCTGCAAAATCTCCCGAGAAGTTCTCCATTTGTGCGGCGGCAACATCAGCGAATTCACTGACGTTCGCGACTTCGACGATCTCGTCCTGCTGCTTGACCTCGTCCGAGGTCTCTTCCGGGGACTCGATATTGAGTGTTTCGTTGGGGTCACCGTCCTCGACACCGCCCCCGGTCATCCTCACGATTTCCATCGGCACAAAGACCGGTGGCTTGGGCGGGATCGTCGTATAGAACAGGCTGAACGCCCACACCACCCCCGCCAGAATCGCCACCCCGACCGCCATCAGCAGAGAGCTGACGGTGTCATAGCTGGAAAATTTCAGGAACGGCATCCGGACTATAGGGTCCGGCTTCGAGTTCCGAGGGGCAACTGGAGCGGGAGACGGTTGAATCGCTGCCATAGCTCACTCGGGAAGGAAGGGGGATCAGACATCTCGCGACTCTGGGGAGAAAGAGCCCAGCGGCATGCCTGAAGTTCATGGGGAAAAGCGTTTTGGCATGCTAGGACTGACCCGAGTGAGTGTCAACGAGCCGTTCACTCGTCGGCCTTGCGGGAAATCCGGCGGACCTTCTGCATCCCCACATCCATCGCCACATCGGTCACTGAGACGACCATGCCGTGTGTCGCCTGGTACTGGGCTTGAATCAGAAGCTCCGTCTTGTCTTCAGTCGTCATCTTGGCCGTCAGCGTCTCGCGCAGCTCGTACAACCCCGCGATCGGCTGGCCCTCGATCTCCATCTGATCGTTGGCATCGATCTCCAGGATCACACTGTTGCTCTCCAGATCTTCCATCGGACTGGCCGACGCAGCTCCGCCCTCGCCCTCCTGTTCGGGGGGCGAGGTCTCGAACACCTTCTGAGCGGCAAACGACGCGGTCACCATGAAGAAAATCAGCAATAGGAACGTCACATCGACCATCGCGGTCATGTCGACGGTGTCATCCATGAACTTCTTTTTCTTGTGCGGCGTGTGATGCTCACCCTCGTCTTCGTGTTCTTCATCCTCGTCGTCGTGATCGATGGCCTCCTCAAACAGCGGCTTGTGCGAACCGGTCGCCCCTGTGGAATAGGCTGACGCGACGGGACGAGCAGGGGCCGCTAGGGCCGACTTGGCAGCTGCACTCGTGCGGGGCGACGACGCGGACTTGGTCACAGGAGCGGTTGCCGGTGATTTGACGGGAGGGACCGCTGCGACATCGTAAGCGGCAGTCGCCTCGCTCGGGTCGGGGACGAGGGCCTCTTCCGTGCAGGCCGGACAGACGATCATCGAACCAGCACGTCGGGTGCTGATGCTGAGCATCTGTTGGCAGTTCGGGCAACGGAATTGAATCGGCACGGAATGGTCCTGTGTACTGAGCGTTGCAACGCCCAGGGGTTGCAACCCCTGGGCTTTTCCCGGCTGACGAATGACAACTTCCTCTTCATTGCGTTTCAGGTTTGCTCATGACTCCCACGAGATAGCGTTCGATTCCCTCGATCTGGCTGGCGGACCGGGCGACTTCTTCCACAAAGCCCGAGGCCACCATCTTGTCGGCCTTGATTAAGATGATGTTACGCCCCCCCTCCCTGGCCATCTCTTGCTGAACATACGCGGGGACATCCGTCAGCTGGGCGACACCCCCCTTTCCCTTGCCGTCTGAAAGATACAACTCGGGACCGGCATCGGTCTGGAAGATGGTGATGTTGATCCCCTTGGTCAGATCGGGGGCGATGCCGTTCTTGGCCTCGGGCATGATGATCGAGGCGGACATGGCGATCGTCGAGGTCACCATGAAAAAGATCTGGAGCAGGAACGCCACATCGATGAGCGGCGTCAAGTCGAGCTCTTCATCAAATTCGGCGTGGACAGACATGGGGAGTTCTCAGTGAGTCAGTCGTCAGTTTTCAGTTTTCAGTCAGAGCAGAGTCAGGACGCCACTCCCATCAGCCATCAGCCCTCTACTTCGCCTTCAACGAGTTCTCATAGTCTCTCAGAAACTGGCTCAGGTCTTCCTTCACCTGGTCGGTCAGTCGTCCAATCTGCACCATGATGTATCCCCCGAGCAGGGTCATCGGGATGGCGATCACCAGCCCCCACATCGTGGCCATCAGCGCCAGACCGATCTTCGCCGCCAGGGCATTCGGGTCGCCGCCGCCCGACTTGGAGATCGCGCTGAACGAACCGATGATCCCCGTCACGGTCCCCAGCAGTCCCACCATCGGACTCGTCTTGGCCACGACCGCCATCCCCGCATGCTGATACGCCAACTCGGCGATAATCTCCCGCTCGAACTTCTCGTTCAGCAGCACTTTGAGCTTGGGCAGCGACATGTCGCGATGCTTCATGCCGATCAGAATCAGCTGGGGCACAGCCTTGGCCCAATACGCGGGCGTGTCGCAGATGGCCGAGACGCCGTCGTAGTCCTGGGCTTGTAAACACTCGCGGACTTCACTCAGGAACTCGTCGGCAGCGGCCTGGTTCCGGAATTTCTTCTGACGAATCTTGCGAGTCACCAGTACCACCAGAAAAATCCCCAGGATTCCCAGCAGCCCCATGGAGAGGAAAATGAGCGGCTCGACGTAATGCAAGACGTCATTCAGCATGGACCAACTCCTGCGAACAGTGGATCAGATCAAACAGGCCAAGAGACTCTGGCGACTCAGGGGAATGAGTTCGAGACGGTTGCCAAGAGTTTGGAGAATACTCGAGCCGCTATGCTATTGCTGGCCTCCGCAAGTGTCAACGAGTGGCCCACTCATCGGACAGGCTTTGCTCTGCAAACGTTCGAGGTCTGTGCGTGCGGAGAGGAATTCAGAGGCCCCTCTCTCCTCCTGGCGGGGTGGCCGGGGCAAGAGGCGAACTCCCCCTTCGCGACCTTGGTGTTCAATCTCCTCCCCCTCCAATTATCAAAACGGAACACCAAGGTCGCGAAGAGCGCGAAGGGGGAGAGTGACGAGGCCAGGAAATCGCCCCTGCCCTCACTCCCCAGTCACTAGAGTTGCAACTCTGCTGCACTGTGGCACAGTGCTTTGGTTTCAGTCGTCGGTATTCATTCCGTTTTCCAATTCTTGACCGATGAAGAGTTGCCTCACTTCACAAAATGCGACAACTCACGCCCACTCGTCCCGTGCGGCAAAAACTGCGGATCCAGACTGCGCGATTCCGGTTCATCGAGTTTTCACTGACGGCCTCACCTCGGGAGTGCCGATGATTCCCGATAGCCGCGATTGTGGTCAGGAGGAAGGCATGCGCCTCTGCTGACGGATCAGTCCCAGCATGGATGTGGAGGGGGACAGCCACGATGCGTCAATCTGGACACCTTTGGGCGACTCTCACTTGCCTGGCCTGCGGCATACTGGCCGGTGAACTCACCGCACAACAGTCCCCACCCGCTTCGCAAACACGGATGGTGCAGTCGGAAAATCATCTCAACGTCCAGAGCATGCGACGGCCTGCGGCTCAGACCACCCGTCAGAGTGTCGCTCGGCCCAATCAGCCGGTCTCCGAGTCGTCGTTGATCGCGGTCATCGGAGCGGTGAAGACTCCTGCGGTCTTTGAATCCGCTGAGCGAGTTGTACCCCTGAAAACCTTGATTGAGCGAGCTGGTGGGGAGTCCGCTGAGAGCATCGGGAGCGTTCGGATCATGGAGGGAACTCGCACTCGCTTGATGACGACTCTCCAGCACCATCTCGATCTGGCCGTGACACATGGCCAAGTCGTGTTTGTGGTGCCGCGAGGGGGGCGGCCAGCCCGGGTGAGTGATCCTCGGCAACCGCCTCCCGCTCGATTAATCCTGATCTCCGGACTGGCGCGAGGACCACTCCTGCTCAATCTCGGGAACCAGTCTCGGACCTTCGGCGATCTACTGCTCCAACTCGGACAGTCGCCCGACCTGGTCGCTCGTCAGCAAGTGCTGGCGACCCAGCCCCAAGGGCAGTGGATGAACCTGGACAGCCTGCTGGTCCACAACACGGTCATCGACTTCAATCCCGACAGCGTCGATACCGACGGCGTGCGAGCCGCTGTCGACAAGGGGTTCCGTTATGAGTTGCCCGTGCGGCTCGTCTCGACGACGGCAGCTGTCCCGGAAGTCAACGGGCCAGCCACAGTCGCCCCAGCAGGGATCGCTCTTGATCCTCCGCTGCCCGTGGTCCAGCCGCAACCGGTTCGTGCTCGAATCGCTCCCCCTCCCACATCTGACCAGACTTCCGAGCGTTCGGCGAGTGGGATTGAACGCATGGGTTCCTCGATCCCCTTCGACGAGCCGATGCCGTTCCCGGCCAGATCCTCTGTCGAAGTCGACGCCAATGAACGGTCGACGGAGCCTTCTCCGGTGATCAAGTCCGATGGGCGTTCGCCGCTGATGCTGCCCAAGACTTGGCAGAATCCCCCAGAGGAGGAAGCTGAGGGAGTCGAATCTGACCCGGCCCGAATGATTGAAAGAACCTCCGCCGGTTTCTCCAACAGTGAGAGTGACATCATCACCGTCTCCGCCCAAACCGAGGCGTCGAACTCGCCACAGCCCAGGGTGGCTTCTACGAAACCAACTGCTCCCACCCAACCTGTCGGCTCGGGAGTCGCGACGGCCGAGAAGGCCGCTTTATACCTCTGGCCTCAATCGTGGCTGGCCTTGCTCGTGACCATCGGAGTCGCAGCCACGAGCGTCGTCGTCTCTCGCATCGTGTCCCGCGAGGCTGTATTGACTCCTGAAATGCCTGAGCCTCCCTCTGTTTCTGTGGCTCCGGAACCGGTCGCCTCTCAGGCTCCCGCTCCGGAACCCGCAGTTGAGGACGAGCAGCGATTCCTGCAACGTCTCATCGTGAACAAAGTTCCTTTGATCGAAGAAGAGGTCACTTTGCCCCCGGTGGATCGCCTACATGGGATGTCGATTGGCGGGCGACGATTGATCGTCCATGAAGCCCACGAGGGGGTCGCTGGACCCCACTTCAAGGTGCGTGATCCCAACGATTCACGAGCGGTCGAGTTGCGACTTCGGCGGCTCATGCGTGCCGGAAATTCCGAGACACAGCACGCCTCGATGGTCGTGACGACTGGCCATGTGACGGGAACACGCGCCTCCCGCGTCAGTCCACTCGAACGTGCCCTTCGAAACGTGGAACAGGGGGGCACGTAACTATGGTGTGCCTCGACTTCGGTACCACCGAGTTCCGCTGCATGCGTCGGCAAGGGGGCTGCCTCAGCGGACGCAAGAGCCCGGCTGTCTATCTCAGCCTGCCCGTCGATGATACCGATCTGAGTCTGCTCAGGCAGATGCGGATTCCCACGATCCGCTGTGACGACAGCTTAGTCGTCGTCGGATCAGCGGCATTGGATCTCGCGAAGCAGTTGCGGATGCCCTGCATCCCGTTACTCATTGATGGCCTGATTCCGACGAACGACCCTCTCGGGCGTCAGCTGATCTCTACAGTCCTCGATTCCATCCTGCCGAGGCCAGGACGCGAAACGGCCTGCGGCTTGATCTCTCGCAGTGCCGTCGATTTTGAGCAGACGACCGATCTCCAACTCTTCGCGCAGCTCTTGCGGTTGAAAGGGTATGATCCCGTGCCCGTCACTTCGGCGTCCGCCGTGGCCTATGCCGAACTCGGGAGCGATCGATTTACGGGTGTCGTGCTGGACTGGGGCGCCAGTGGTGCCAGTTGCGGGGTCTATCGTCTGGGCGAGACACTGGTCGAGTGTAATCTGGTGAATGGGGGTGGTCTAATCGATGAACGCATCGCCAAACTGCGGAGTCGGTTCAACTGGGACCGCGAGGGCAACCGCTATTTCGACACCA
The DNA here is from genome assembly GCA_031431195.1 of Planctomycetota bacterium. GTDB lineage: Bacteria > Planctomycetota > Planctomycetia > Planctomycetales > Planctomycetaceae > TH-plancto1. The sequence continues at coordinate 123,104 of JANPCU010000361.1, forward strand.
CTTCGATCGAGATGTGGAAGAGGTCCGCAGGAATCCGCATCGATCAGCCTCGCTCGGATGACGAGAAGCTCCTGGCTGAGATTTACCGAGAGCAGCTGCTCACCATCCTGTTACGTTTCAAGACGGCATTTAATTCTTCATCCGCTCCGTGGATGTTTTCCAGCTCCGCGAATCTGATCTGCGCGGGTGGGTGTGTTCGCATCGGCGGCTTCTTGCCGTTTCTCACAGAGTTGATCCAGGAAGTCGAGCTTCCCTTTGAACTCTTGGAAATGCGCATCTGTGCCCCGGATCACTTCCGTAACGCACGGGGAGCCATGATCCAGATGGAACTTGAACGATTGACCGAGGCAAACGTCGGCGTCGTGTAGTCGAGTAAGAAATACTCTGGGCTGTAATTTGACATCGCTGTTTGTGGACACCCGAATGGATAAAACCCGGGTTGTGCCCTCACAGAAATGGCGACTCGCGATTCCCGCCGGGTCATAACACTCTCCCGCCTCCTCATGGATGTCGATCGCGTTCTCGGTCGCCTCAGCTGTGAGAGGAGTTCCGTGAATCATTTCGAGGGTTCGCTGTCGACTCGCCCGGGGAATTCGCTAGATTGAATCTGTCTGGGCACGGCATCCCACTTCGTCATCGCCCTGGGTCAGCCAGCCGTCTGGCGATTGGATCACCCTGGGCCACGTTCCTCACTGTCGCTCATCTCTTTAAGCCATTCATCCCATGCAACACCACGCTTACGTCGAACGTGTCATCAACCTCCTTGATCCGGCGGGGAATACCCTGCTGAACATGACGGACGAGGAGGCGCTGGACGCGGTCGCCAGCGGAGACCCGGCCCGTGTGCGACAGATCGATGGCCAGTTCGCGATCCTCGCCCAGAAAGGGAAAATCATCCGCATGGCTCGTTCGATTGGGCGGCCCATGCGCTACTTCCTGGCCAAGCTGGTCGATGGGCCGTGTCTCATCGTGGCTGAGCGAATTGAAGAGATCACCGCTCAGTTGAAGACGATGGGGCTGCTGTCGCAGTTCCATCCGAGCTACACACGCATGGTCCCAGCCCATCATTTGCTCGAGCTGGCACTGCTCGGCTGCCCCGACCCGAACCCGACCTATACACGGTTCTTTGCACCCCAGCGGAACAAGCTGCCAGCGAACCTCGATGAGATCGGCAAGGCCTACATCGGTGCGGTCGAAATCGAGCTGGCGAAGTGGCTCGATACGTTCGACAAACAGGAGCCAATCGGCGTGCTGTTTTCCGGCGGAGTCGATAGCGGCGCGGTGCTGCTCACGCTCTACAGCTTGCTGCTGAAGCGTGGCGAGGCTCCTCAGCGGCTCAAAGCGTTTACGCTCTCGGTGGAAGGACGCGGCGACGATGCCGCTCAAGCCCGCGAGTTCCTCGATTCGCTCGACCTCGGGTTCCTGCTGGAAGAGGTCAGTGTCCCGGCCAGTGCTATCTCCCTTGAGGACGCGGTTCGCGTCATCGAAGACTACAAGCCGCTCGATGTGCAGTCCGCAGCCATGACGTGGTCGCTCTGCTGCGAGATTCGTCGGCGGTATCCCGAGTGGACCCACCTCGTGGATGGCGATGGGGGGGATGAGAATCTCAAGGACTATCCGATTGAAGAGAACAAAGAACTCACAATCCGCAGCGTCCTCATCAACCTGATGCTGTATCAGGAAGGCTGGGGCGTCGACGCCGTCAAGCATTCACTGACCTTCAGCGGCGGTCAAAGCCGGGGCCATGTTCGCAGCTCCGCCCCCGCCCGTGTCGCTGGGTTTCGCGGCCTCAGTCCGTTCGCGCTGCCGAATGTGATCGAGGTGGCCGAGGGGATTCCGTTCATCGAACTGACCGACTGGGATGTGCCGAAGCTCTATGCGTTGAAAGGCGAGATCGTCCGGCGCGGGGTCGAGGCGATCACCGGCTTGACGATGCCGATCTTCGACAAGCGCCGCTTCCAGCACGGTGCGATGGAACGGGCCGAGTTCGATGCGAAGTTCCCGAGTAGTGAGGCGAAGTACCGAGCGGCCTTCACGTCGATGTTCGTGCCGTAAGGACCTCCGTCAAGAGAGGGGGAAGTGTCACGCAGAGGCGCAGAGTTCGCAGAGGAGACAGAGAGCTTGCTCGTTTTTGAATGCATCACATCTCGTCCGTAACATCCAAATCTCTGCGACCCCTGCGCCTCTGCGTGACACTTTCCTTTTCTTCTGTGAGAGACGAACAACATGCACCACAACGACATCACGGCTGCGATCATCGACGCGTCCATCGAGATTCATCGCCGCCTGGGTCCAGGGTTATTGGAATCGGTCTATCGGCGGATATTGGCTCATGAGTTGGGGAAGAGAGGGTTTCGCGTGCAAGTCGAACACCCGATTCCAGTACTGTGGGACAACCTTCACTTAGAAGTCGGATTCCGGGCCGACTTGATCGTCAACGACCTCGTGATCCTCGAAACCAAATCCGTCGAGACCATCCACCCGGTTCACATGAAGCAACTCCTCACCTATCTGCGGCTGACGGACAAACGGCTGGGATTACTGATTAATTTCAATGTGGAGTTACTCAAGCATGGGATTACGAGAGTCGACAACGATTTCGTGGAATAGAGAAGAAGTGTCACGCAGAGGCGCAGAGTTCGCAGAGGAAACAGAGAGCTTGCTCGTTTTTGAATGCATCACAGCTCTCCCGTCAACTTTCCAATCTCTGCGCCCTCTGCGCCTCTGCGTGACACTCTGCCCCGTTGAAGTGACAGTGGAATTCCCATCGCCGAACTGATCCAATAGTCAAATGCGATGCGTTTCCAATTCCTTTGACGAGGTCTCCCATGTCTCGACCCATGCGATCTTCACGTCGTGCCTTCCTCTCTCAAACCGCTGCACTCGCAGCCGGATGGCATGTCGCCTCGTCTCGTCAGGCGTGGGCAGCTCCCTCGCCGAATGAGAAGCTCAATGTGGGGGTGATCGGCCCGGGCGGTCGCGGGTTCGACAACCTGCAAGGGGTCGGCGGCGAGAATGTGGTCGCTCTGTGCGATGCGGATGATCGCTCGGCGAAAAACGCCTTTGAACAGTTCCCCCAGGCGAAGCGCTACCGCGACTTCCGGAAGATGATCGAGACCGAAAAACTCGACGCGGTGGTCGTCAGCACGCCCGACCACATGCACGCCCCAGCTGCGTTGTGGGCGATGCGGCGGGGCTTGCATTGTTATTGTGAGAAGCCACTGGCCCACTCGGTGTGGGAGACGCGGATCATGGCGCAGACGGCGAGGGAGCATCACCTCGCGACGCAGATGGGGACTCAGATCCACGCCACCGACAACTACCGCCGCGTGGTCGAAGTCGTCCAGTCGGGAGCGATTGGCCCCGTCACCGAGGTTCACGTCTGGGTCAACAAGGACTGGGGCGGCGGCGAGCGACCGACCGACACGCCCGCTGTACCAAAGGAACTCGACTGGGACCTGTGGCTTGGTCCAGTTGCGCAACGCCCGTATCACTCGACCTATGTCCCCGCGAACTGGCGTCGGTGGTGGGCCTTTGGCAACGGGACGCTCGGGGACATGGGGTGTCATTACATCGACCTCGTGTTCTGGGCGTTGGCCCTGCGGCACCCGACGACGATTGAAGCCAGTGGACCCGCTGTGCATGCGGAGACCTGTCCGCAGGGGATGAAGGTCGTGTGGGAGTTCCCGCAGCGCGGCGAGCTGGTGCCGGTCAAGATGACCTGGACCGATGGGAACCTGACCGAGAACAAGCCCGATGGCCACGAGTTCCCCGGCTCGGGGATCTACTTCAAGGGGACCAAGGGTTCGATGTTCGCCGACTACGGCGGCTATCGGCTCTTCCCCGAGGACCAGTACAAGGAGTTCAAGGCCCCCGCCCCGACGATCGCCGCCTCGGTCGGCCATCATCAGGAGTGGATCAACGCCTGCAAGACCGGGTCGCCGACGCTGTGCAACTTCGATTACTCGGGGGCACTCACCGAATCGGTTCTGCTAGGAATGGTGGCGTTCCGCGCGGGGCAGAAGCTGGAGTGGGACGGAGCCAAGTTGGAGGTCACGAACTCGAAGGCGGGTCAGGCGCTGTTGCGGAGAGAGTACCGTCCGGGATGGGAGATGTGAGTGTGTCTTTATGCAGTGCGCGCATCCCAATCGTTGGTGCCCCCGACCCCAAAGGGGTCACGCCCCGTAGCCCAGGGTTGCCCGCGCAGCGGGCAACCCTGGGCTTGCGAACGGTTGCGAGAGATCCAACCCCAACGGGGTTGCGTCAGCGTGGGACGCAACCCCGTTGGGGTTGATGGGTGCTTCGGCCCATTCACCCAGGGTCTTCCGCTGCGCGGCCGACCCTGGGCTACGAGGCGAGACCCCGTGGGGGTCGAAGACTTGGCGTCCCCACGATTCACCGGCGTTTGAGACGCACGCCCCTCTATGCAGGCACGCGACGATCCACATTCCCGCTGGACGAGGACAGGTCTATACTGGAGTTCGATAGTCCTTCCGGGTGAGGTCTCCATGACAACCATTACGCTGGCGGAAGCCCAAGCCGATTTGCTGCGGTGGATCGATCAACTCCTGCCTGGTGACGAGATGTTGATCGTCGACTGCGGCGAACCATTGGCTCAGGTCCGAAAAGCTCACCGCACGACTACTCCCTGCCAGGCTGGGACCGCCAAGGATCAGATCCTGTGGATTGCGCCGGATTTCGACGCCCCACTCGATGAGATATTCGATCAAAATTGTGTGGTCCGCTCATGGTAGATCATGGCTACTTCATCACCGGAACCGATACCGGGGTCGGGAAGACGGTGTTCACCTGTCTCTTGGCACGTGAGTTGAATGTCGCCTTTTTCTCTGAAACAGGTCGCTCTTTTGCAGAGCAAAAGACGACTCTCGCCCGCGTCGCGGCGTACAAACCGGTTTGCTCCGGGGCCACGTATCGGGAGGGCGAGCGGGGTGGCGTCAGCCCCCTGGTCCTCCCCGTGGGGCACGTTTCCGACGTTCCCGTCTCTTCACCCCCTCACCCCGGCCCTCTCCCTCACAGCGGAGTTCTCACCGAAGGCGACATCAACTGTGGGGAAGAGGGGGCTGAATCTCCCGTCCTCCCGAAGCCAACATGGCCCGATGTCGAAGCCCTCTACATCGCCACGAACGCCGCCTTCCCGCGCGAGCGACTCTGCCCTCAATCATTCTTCGCCCCGATCAGTCCCCCGGCAGCTGCGGCTCTCGAAGGTCGCGAGGTCGACGAGGCGCTGCTCGTCAGCGGCTACCACTGGCTGGCCGAGCGAGCCGAAATCATCCTGGTCGAGGGGGCGGGTGGGTTCTACTCGCCGATCTCGAAGCACTGGCTCAACGCTGACCTCGCCGAGCGAATCGGGTTGCCGGTACTGATCGTCGCTCCGAATCGACTGGGGACGATCAACCAGACACTCCTCACGATTGAGGCCGTTCGGCAACGTGGCCTGACCGTGGCGGGGGTGATTCTGAACCACTTGTGCGAGACGGAAGACCCCTCGACCGCGACTAATGCGGCTGAAATTCAACACCGAGGGCGGGTCCGCATCTGGGGTGAAATTCCATACCTGCCTGCGGCTGAGTTGCAGTCGCGGCGTCTCCCGGAGAGTATGGTTTATGAACTTTGGAACTTCGGACCCGAAGTCGACAGCTGACTTTTGTACTCAGCTGTCTCACTCACTCGCACAGACAGACATTCCATGACCGCCCCTGGTGACGGCCTGAACTTTGATTTTCTGGATGAACCGAGTCCGGCGAAGCAGCCTCCCGTGCCGCCGAAGGTGTCCGCTCCCGCAGCGCCCCCCGTCGAGATCGAGCCTGAGGGAGTGCTGGACGGGTTCTTGGACGATGTCGATGACGAGGTCCGTGACGACGGACACTCCAGTTCGATCTTTGATGATGTTCCCCCCGCGCCGGTGAATTCGGGGAATGAACTTCCCGATGCAGACCCCAACATTTCAGGGGGCGACACGGAAGTTCTGGTGCGCGGACGGACGGAGATTCAAGAGTTCGTCGAAGACTTCGGAGCTAGTCCGCTAGAGTATGCGC
>JANPCU010000362.1:0-29339 GCA_031431195.1 Planctomycetota bacterium
GTCCTTATACCGAGAAAAAGGCGACAAACGAAGCTCGCCAACCCTGATGACCGTGCTATTGGGCGTGAGCCGGCCGAGTTCGACGCAGGGGGTGACGAACTCGAGCGGCAGTCCCCCACGTGGTCATACCACCTGGCGGCACCATGACTCGGCAGACTGACGCCGTGCCGCTCCCGAGGCTGCTACTTTTACTGGAGGGATTGCTGTTCCGTGGTTACTGGATTTATGGGGAGAATACGGTGTCCCGCGCCGGGGCCATCGGCTGCGTGACTGAACCCGCCGCCCTGCCGCCATCGCGATCTTGGCGGCGCGAGAAGGGGATGCGGATGAAGGGGCGCTGTATCCTTAATCGGTCAGACAGGGTCTCAGGCACTCGGGTCACGCCGATCGGGTGGCGGGGTCAGGAGGCTTCGCATGGCCCCGATCGGGGTGGACGCGGAGCGTGAGGTTCCGGCGTCGGGTCCAACGTCTTGGCGAGAGAAGCATTCGGCAGGTCACGTCTTCCCGCGCCGGGGCCATGCGCAAGGCCTCCTGACCCTGCCACCCACGCTGATTCTCTCGCCACACGTCGGCGGTGGCGACTCGCTTGGCAGCAGTGAGTGCTTCACTCCAGGCCGACGAAGTTGCGATGCTCGAGGTCGAAGGCTTCCTTCAGCACACGGTGAGGCGAACGCACAGAAAAAGCTGACCGTGGGATAGGCTTCCATCCTGTCTTTTCGCGGGAGCTGACAGGCTGGAAGCCTATCCCACGGTAAACTTCCTCTGTCCGTTCGCCTTAATACGCGAAGTCTGACCGTTCGCGAGTCAGGGCGCGCTGATCACTCGTCCAGATCGAGGATGAGATTCGTGTTTCCGGCTTCCGGGATCTCCACAATCAGATCCGTCTTATCGACGCTGGCATACTTCAGGTTGAGTTTAGACTTTTTAGCCAGCTTCATCTCATTGCCATCCGAAGGCGGGATCGCTACACCGCCGCTGCCGGACGTGACAGTCACCTTGCACTTGCCGACGGAGGCCCCGTTTTGACCATTGGTCTGAACGGTGAATTCCCCCTGTTCGTTGCCGACCCCCACACTGGACGGCCCTTTCTCCGGGTGAAAGGTGACCACCGGATTCTCGACCGGCTTGCCGTTGAGTTTCACCACGCCACTCGCCGGGGCGAGTTTCAACTCTTGATAGCCATGTAGAAAATAAGGATTGTAGGTTTGACAAAACAAGCTGATTTTGGTAAGAACATCAATATCCGGAGATGTGAACCTCCGGAGATGTGAAAATGAAAGACGCTGCAATTGTATGTTTGTCATTGGTGATGCTCACTGGATCTCTGTTCGCTCAGGATGTCCCTAATGATGGAGTCAATGACTCCACGGGGGAAACAATGCCCCGAGCGATGACCACGACTCCAGTTGCCGAACATGAAGGGTTCTTGAGCCACCGATACGGGGGCACACCGGAGGGGTTCTACTTAGGCGACGCGTACTTGCTCGCCAATCCTTACTTGCAACAAGCCAACATCGCGGCAATGTTCAACATAGCGGAGGACACGAAAGGAGAGTCACAACAAACAGTCAGATCTGACTGGGAACTACTTCCAGCTGAGTCTGATGGATACTCGGGAAACGCGATTCTCAAATCGCATGTATTCTTCATCAGAGGGTCAACGGACGCAGATCTAACATGGTACGCAAACCACGCAAAAGTCGGGAGTTTTAAATTCACCGATCATGGGTACACAGTGACCGTTGAGTTCGGAAGCCCGGGTAGTCATTTCTCATCCGGGCAAACGATATTCACAGATTATGCAGCATCCCCTTACGGAACCCGTGCATACTACACCGAGGAATCTCAACCTTGCTTGTCAGGGGCCTATGTATTCGATGAGACTTCCTGGACCACTACGATAGGTTATGGTGGGATTTCAACTTTATCGTACCATATCGACGCAGAAGCGGAACGTCCGTACCCATGGTCTAGCATTCGGGCGAGGCTATACGATGACTCCGACGGGTTAGTGTGGGAGGAAATGCAGTATTTCTGGGGATTTTAATGAATACTTCGATTTTGTTGACGCCTCACCAGATCAGTTCTGGTGAGGCTCTGTTCGAGATAGGACGGAAAGATGCTTCCAGGATTCAGACTTCATGTCAGGTTGATCGCTACAATGTTTCTCATGCTATCAGGCATCCAGGAGTCTGTTGGTTCAGTCAGTGAAGAAGAATATATCTCACAGAAAGCCGCTATCGAATTTAAGACAAAGTCTAGAATCGATCGTGGAGTTCGGGACGGCAACATGCTCGTGGTAGTAGTTGCTAAGTCCGAGTTTGAGCGTGTAATCAGAGCGTTAAACAATACAGTTGATGCAAAAGCCATAACTGCCTGGGGAGAGACAGCTCTTGTCTCTTATGGTACAACGGAACTGGAATTAAGGAACTACATGGTCGCAAATGACATCGGCGTTCTGGCTGAGTCAAAGGGGATGCAATCAGCTGGTTTGGTAATGCTGAGGATGAGAACTCTGATGTCGTTAAACCGACTTTCGGAAGCAACAGATTACTTCAACACTTTACCAAAAACGACGGACTCAGTGCCTTGTCGCGAATGTGCCAGGATGCTGTACTTTGGATACTCTGGCGTGAACGATACCGACAAAGCGGTGAAGTATATCAACCTCTGCTTCTCGTGCGATGTTAAGCTGCTTACATCGAGTCCGGAAAAGTGTACTGACCCGAAATGGTATGCCTCTCAGTTTCGGAAAGTTTCTTTGCCACCAAGCGGGCTAGTCGCGCGCGTTAAGGAAGTTTCGGACATTTCAAGAGATGAGTCTATTAACATAGACTCAAGATTGAAGTCTTTCCAATATTCCTGGATCGTTAGCTCTGGAGTGATTGCAAATCGTTCTTCGTTTGTATCTAGTTGGTGTGATTTGATATCTGAGAAGTCATCTACTGATTCTGACATATGGAAGGAGATCGGATGCTTGACACAAGGAGTTGCATCTGTGTCCCCAGTTCCAGATGGAGATAAGACGATCCTGCTTTGTTTGACGAATCTGAGACGTTTGGCTGAATCACTCAAATCGGCTGACGACGTTGGTAAAGATTGCGCTTTGTTGTCACTAGACGCTGTCATCTCCAAATTTTCGAAAGCGCCGGATCACACTCCTTTGCTTAATTGAGTTATTCGACGTTTGACCGCCATGAATCCGTTAGTCATTACTGAATGGCTTCTGCAACTAAATCTGATGCGGTATCGCGTGAACAATAGGGACGAGCTTCAGAGTCTTGTCGTTTTTTCTCTCAGTTGGATTTCACTCCCGCGTCTTCAGTACCGCGATGAGGTCCAATTCATCCAGCCGTCGCCGCACGACGAGGCCCGACAGGATCGCGGCCAGAACGATGACTCCGCAGGCAAAACCGTGCGTCGAGGGATTGATGACCAGCGGGATGCGATACATCTCTGTATTCAGCGACAGCGTCGACACGATACAGAACACGTATCCCAGACCCATGCCGGGGACGAGAGCGAGTACCGTCAGCACGGCCAGTTCCCCCAGCAGGATGCCGGAGATCTCGGCCCGCGAGAACCCGATCACCCGCAATGTCGCCAGTTCGCGGCTGCGTTCGGCCAGCGAGATGCGGGCGGCGTTGTAGACGACTCCGAAGGCGATGATCGTGGCGAAGGCCACATTGAACGCGCGAATCCGCAGCAGGTTTTCGGCTACGGTCTCGCGGAAGCTCTGGATCATGGCCACCTTGATCGAGACGCCAGCCACCTGCGGCAGGCGTTTGAGGTCGGTGTAGAGTTGATTCACGCGCTGGCTGTCGACAGTCACGAACGCCGCGGAGAGCGAGTCCCCCTCGCGCATCATGCGGTGGACTGTTTCCAGTGAGGCATAACATGACAGGCCGGAGAAGTCGTCGACCACTCCGCGCAGTCGTAGCTCGCAGTGCGGTCGGTCCCCCTCCAGCACCTCGGCGGTGACAAGGTCCCCAATCTGGAGTTCCAGCACCTCGGCCAACTTCGTCGTCATCAGGACGCCATCGACCGGGATCTCTTTCTCCTCGCGCAGAATATCAACGGCTTTGAAGAGTGCGTTGTCGGGCGGCAATCCCTGGATGGCGATGCGCCGCGAGTGATGACCCGACCGCACTCGAACGGCCACAGTCCGCATCGGCACGACCGCATGCACGCCCGGCAGGTTCTCGATGTCGTGAATTGCGTCCGCCTTGGCCGCACGAATGAATGTCACCATCAAGTCCTGCCGCTGGGCGTGCCGGAACTGCGACTCCATCACGTAGTCGACTGCGTCTTTGGCATAGCTCCCCAAAATAATCACCGCGACAGCTGTCGAGATCCCCAGGCACGACAGCGCCGACTTGATCGGTTGGCGTTCGAGGCTGCGGAGGATCATGCGCATGGTCTGGGGCAGGAACCGCTGAAAGCCCATGCGTTCGAGGAGGGTCGGGCGGAAGTCGCCGGGTGCAGCTGGGCGCATGGCCTCGGCGGGGGGAAGCCGGACTGCTTGCCAGACCGACCCGATGGTCCCGAGTACCCCGGCAGCTAGACTGACTCCGAAGGCCGACAGAGCCACCCGCGAGTCGAACTCAAAATCGAGATGTGGGAACCGATAGAGCTTCGTGTACAGCTCCGACAGCTTCATGCCCATGAAGGTCCCGACCGCGGTGCCGACGATCCCCCCGGCACAGACCACCACTGCGGTGATCTTCATGTAGTGCAACCCGATCGACCAGCCGGAGTAGCCGAACGCCTTGAGCGCGGCGATTTCTTCTCGCTGTGACTGGATCATCCGCGACAGCACGACATTGAGTAGAAACGCCGCCACCGAGAGAAAGATCGTCGGACCGACGCGGGCCATGCTCCGCAGATTCGCCATCTCGTCGCGGACGTACTTGTGAGACATCTGATCATCGCGGTCATACGCCCCCAGACACCCATAGGGCTCCAGCAGCAAATCAATCCGGCGGATCACCTCGGGAACACTCGCATCCGCTGAGACCGAGACGCACAGATTGTTAAACGCCCCCTGCATGTCGAACGCAGCGGCCAGGTCGGTCTGGCCCATCCAGAAGACGCCGAAGCGGTGGTCATCGGGGAGGACATCTCCCTCGCGGATCTGGAAGATGAACTCGGGTGAGATGGCGATCCCGACGATATTCAACGATCGCTCGCGGCCATTGATGACTGCCCGCAGTGTGTCACCGGGCATGAGTTGATGGGCGTCGGCGAACGCTTCACTGACGATCACCTCGCCCGACTGATTCGGCTCGATGTACCGCCCGAGTCGCAGGTGCAGGCCATTCAGACGTGGCGGTTCATTCTCCGGAACCGAAATGAGTCGACCGATGGCTGGCTCGGGTAGGTCTTCGAGGTCGAGTGTCACATCCGAGACAATGCGCGGGGCCACCTGCGCCACGCCCGGGATTTCCGCGATTCGGTCAACGACCGACAACGGAGCCCGCGTCACCCGCGCGAAGACATCCGAGAACCGGTAGCGGGCATAATATTCATCTTGATTTCGCTGGAGAGTCGACAGCGTACTCATGGACATCACAAATGCCGCCACCCCGCACGCGATCACCAGCGCAATGGCCAAGAACTGCCCCTTCATGTGGAGCAGATTGCGAACCGCTTTGCGATCGAGGGCAGCGAGCATGGGGATTGGGTGTCGGGTGTTTAGCCGCGACGCGAAGTCTTCGCAGCGGAGCGAGTTTCGCGGACAGACCGCCGAACCCGAGTGATGTTCTCGACGCACCGTACCACGTTCGCTACACCGAGTGATACGACCGTAAAACGGAATTCATTCCGTTCTGGGGGCGACGAGTTCATGGATGCTTGTGGACCGACCGATCGACAGCGAGCGTTGGACGAACAGGCGATCGGTCAGACTTGTCTGACCCGTGGGATAGGCTACCAACCTGTCAACTCCCGCGAAAAGACAGGCTGGAAGCCTATCCCACGGTCAGCTGCTTCTGTCCGTTCGCCTAACAGGCCATCCGGTAAGTCAGGCGATGTGGGCGAGTCGGTGCTCATTCTCGGGAGTCATCTTGGGGGTTCTGGTCAGGCGGCGGACCATGATGTGGGTCAGGCACAGGTGGATATCGGTGCGGCTGCTGGCGGTCGTGGCTTCGTGTTCGCGGCAGAGCAGGCGGAAGCGACCCAGCCAGCCGAACGTGCGTTCCACGATCCAGCGGTGCGGCAGAACGACGAACCCGGTCATGTCATCGCTGCGTTTGATGATCTCCAATTTCCAACGGAACTCGTGCGGTGTGGACTCGACGAGTTTGCCAGCGTAGCCCCCATCGGCCCAGATTTTTTCGAGACGTGTCTCGCTCCGCGCCTCGGCGAACACCAGCTTGGCTCCGTCGCGATCCTGCACGCTCGCAGCTGTGATGACCACGGCGATGAGCAGGCCGAGAGTGTCGACCAGAATGTGTCGTTTGCGCCCCTTGACCTTCTTGCCGGCGTCGTAGCCGCGCTCGCCGCGCGTCTCTGTCGTCTTGGCCGATTGGCTGTCGAGGATGGCCGCCGAGGCGGTGGGTTCTCGCCCCGCTTGCGTCCTCACCGCCACTCGCAAGGCGTCGTGCAAACGCTCGATGGTCCCGTTGTTTTTCCAGTGAGTGAAGTACTCGAACACCGTCGAACGCGGCGGAAAATCATGCGGCAACATCGTCCACGCACACCCCGTTCGCAACCGGTAAAAGATCGCGTTGACCACCTCGCGCAAGTTCACCTCGCGCGGCCGTCCGCCACCCGGGGCCGGAGGCAGCTTCGGCTCGACCAAGGCCCACTGCGCGTCCGACAAATCCGATCCATACGCCCGCCGTCCCGTCTCGTTCGACATGCTCGACCTCCCTGTCGCGCTGAAGTTCCGTCCACCAAAACGGAGTCTCCACGGTCTGGCGATCCCCGCCTAGACCACTTATCTTTCCGGATGGGCTCTAACACTGATTCTATTTCTCGCGGCGAGAACTGAGACATTTCGTAGGACAGACGTCCACGTCCGTCCGTGAGGAAAGCCTCGCAGAGCGACGGACGAGGACGTCCGTCCAACGAAATGTCTCGTTTCCCCCCGCGCTGAGTATTGCTGTCATTTCGGACCGGCTTTCCTGGCTCGTTGGCGTCGACTTGCACAAGCAGACTCTCACGATCGCCGTCGTCAGTGGAGATCGAATGTTGGTCTTGCGAAAACGTTATTCCTCCAAAATCGCGAACTGCCGCTCCGTCACCACCACCTTCGCCGCCTAGCCTGAAATGTCATGCTGTGCTCCTCCTCCTGGGGTCGAAGAGCGGACTTCAGCACGATTTGGCAATTGGTGATCGGTCAATTGGGCACAGGAGGATTATGTACCTGTGAGCGACTGATCGGGTACGTAGTAAACGTGCCCCACGGCGGAACCATCCGGCTGACGCCGGACGCTCGCCTATTGAATCAGGTAGGCTTGGCCGCGGAAGTTGACGAGGAGTTCCTCGTCGTCGGCTTGCTGGGTCATGATCTGGTTGTCGTCGGCGGTGTTCTTGGCCACGAGGTCGAAGTACTCTTTCGTGTAGCGCTGGATCGTCACGATCTGGGCCTTGTCCTTCTCGGTGTCGAGGTCGGCAGTGTCGGGGGTCACGATCCGTTTGCCGCGTTTGTAGGCGGTCTGGTTCCCCGCTTGGCGAATCGTCGAGACCACGACCTCTTTGTCGCTCTTCGCGTCGAAGTAGGTGGCTGATCCCGAGGCCACCGGAGCGGCTGGGGCAGCCGCTTCGCCCGCTGGTCCCGAGGCGGGAGCCGGTGTCGCGAGATTCGATTGTTTCTTGAACATCTGTTTCGAAGCCCGCTGCGCGACACCCGCTTGCCCTTCGGCCTGATCCAAATCTTCAAGTCGCCTACTGGATGCCAGCGAGTTTGCTCCGAAGCCCGCCGAATCACGAGCCAGCGTCGGTCGCGAGGTCTCATCCGCCAGGAACGACGTGTACGGAGTCAAAATGCCGTGCTTGGTGGAGAGTAGTACGAGTTCCTTGACCAGTTCTTCGTTCCGCCCGTTCAAGTCGAGCTGGTCGATGATCTCTCCAATTCGCCGCATCGCCCACAGCTTCTCGACGAAGCCGTAGCTAGAGGTCGAAGATGCCTGGGCGAAGTCGACCGGGAAGTCGAACTTGGAGACCTCGGCACCGACGTGACCAGCGATGACCACTTTGGCGACACCCGAGTGGCGATAGCGACCGACCACGACGACTTGTTCACCCGCGAACAGGTCGAACTTGTCGGCGGGGTAGATGCGGTTCACGGGGGGGCCAGCTTCGGTCTCCACCTTGTCGAACTCGAACTTCACTTCGACATCGGCGAGTACGGGGGCAGAGATCTTGCTGTAAACCTTGCTGACTTGAACTTCGATATTCTCGTTGGGGCGGACATACTCGCTGGCCCCGGAATGCTCACGAGCCAGCCGGTCAAGCAGGCGGCTGTTCACGTCATACCCGACGCCAAAGTTCAGCATGCGGGCTCCGGCTTGATTGGCATCGCGAGCCGTCTGGGCAATCTTCGGCTCGCTCGTTTCACCCACCGTCGGCAATCCGTCGGTCGTGAACAGCACAAACGTCGGTCGGGACTTGTCCTTGATCTGTTCCAGTGCCGCCTTGAGAGCGTCATTGATGTTGGTCCCGCCTCCGGCGAAGAGACCGTTCACGTAGCCGGTCGCCTGCTTGCGAGTTTCCTCGTTGAACCGCTCGAGTTCTGGCCGGAAGGTCTCGACAGCGGTGTCGTAGGCCACGATGTTGAAGGTGTCTCCTTCCTTGAGGTTGTTCAGCACGAACTTGATGGCCGATTTGGCCTGCTCGATCTTTTCCCCCTGCATGCTGCCCGATTTGTCGACGATGAACAGCACTGTCTTGGGGAGTTGTTCGTTCTGCTTGGGAACCTGCGGAGTGGTGAGGAGCAGGAAGTAGCCGTCTTCGTGGGCATTCGGGCGGTAGCTCAGCAGGCTGGTGCCGAGCTTATCGGGATTCACGTCGAAGAAGAGCCGGAAGTCACTGCTCGGCACCGAGTTCGTGGCCGAGAACTTGACGACGGCATGGTCCTCGTCCGGGCGTTCGATGGTGAGCGCATGGGACGGGCTGTAGACATTGCGAATGGAGATCGTGGAGTCGATCGAGACCTGCACATCGAGCTTCTCGAGCGGCTTGGTCGTGTAACGAGCGGTACTCAGCGGGAACAGGAAGTCGGTGACGCCCCGGTCCTTCTTCAGCAGTTGGTTGTAATGCAGTGTGACCGTCCGCGTCTGGCCCGCTGGGACTGGAAAGACACTCGTTTGGAACAGCCCCTGGCCCATCCATTCGAGCAAGGCTGGGTCTTTGGACGACCGCACGATGGCCTCATACCGGGTGCGGGCGTCTTCCTTCGATAGCAGCTGGGCGGGGTACTCCTTCCCATCGACCATCAAAGTCAACTTGTCAATCGCCCCGTCATAAGGGAGCGGGAAGACGAACTGGGCTTCGAGTTGCCGCGAGCCGGTATTGAGAAAGGTCTGCGAGACCTGCACCTGAGCGACCTGGTCCTTGAGTCGGGCCTGGATCGATAGCTCTTTCACCTGGCAGGTCATGACTGACGGATCTGGCGTCGGCAGCGGCCACGGGCGGGGCATGCGATGCGAGTGATCATTGCTGATCAGGAACCCCTGAGCCCCGGCCACCTGGGCCAAGGCCAGCAGACACAGCCCGACACAAAACGCCAGAAGTCGTTGCATCATGATCCCCTGTTGACGATCCATCCGGCCAGAACCCGGCAAATGGGTTCTCGCTCTCACACGCGGGTGCCGCTCCAGTATGACGTAGGCACCCCGAGTACCGTTGCAGGAATTTCGATCCGGAATCCAAATTTCGCTTCAAGCCATCACTTCGGGGCATGTCCCAACCGTGGGGCACGTTTTGACGTGCCCGTAGGCGATGTCGCTCCGCGACTCGCATTCCGCCCGCCAAATCACATACGCACTCGCATCTCCAAAGGGTGTCCTGCGGGAGAAATCTCACTCGCGGAGCGACGTAAGCGACGGGCACGTCGGAAACGTGTCCCACGGGGAGCGACCACTGGTTCCAACTCCGCACAGCCGGTATCCTCTCGGAACCCGTCTGTTTCACCTTTCGAATCCCGTTCCCTCTGTTGAGGAGTTGTTGCCATGTCCGATGCTCCAGCCCCAGCTGCAAATGCTCAATCTGATCTTCAGCGCCGCTATAAAGAGTTCCTCGACTTGATGCCGCTCACGATCGCTTTGGCGGGGTTGCCGCATAGTGAGCCGGGTCGTTATTACTCGGAGGAGCAGATCGAGACTCGGCTGTTTTCGGTGCGGCATGCCTTCAAGGCGGCTCGGAATCTGGTGCGGGAATCGATCCAGCGGTAGGTGTGATCGGAGTTCCGGCGAGCCCCCGGCGTGAGCCGGGGTGTTCGTGTCGGGGAACGTCCGTTGGCTCAAATGGACGGTGATGAAGCGGGCTCACTGGATTCGAGGTCATCCACGGGGTGACGTTGTCAGGTAGGAACACCCCGACTCACGTCGAGGGCTCGCTGGAATGTCTCATTCCACACTGCGTGAAAGACAGGGAGAAGCGGTTGAAACCTCTCCTCGTTTTCTCGGGTAAACATTCAAAGGAGTGACCTTGACCGGGTCGGATGATCTCCACGAACTCGCTCGCCAGTGCCTGGCGGGTGACGCCGAAAGCCTGCGGGCCTTTGTGGGTCGATTTCAGCAACTCGTCTTTTCGTTGTGCCTGCAGATGATGCGTCATCGTCAGGACGCCGAAGACGTGGCGCAGGAATCGATCGTGAGGGCTGTCAGGCATTTGGCGACATGGGATCAAACTCGCCCGATCGAGCCGTGGCTGATGGGAATTGCGGCGAACCGGTGTCGAACCGCACTCGAACGCCGCAACCGACGCCCCGTCGTCATGGAGACCTTGCCGGAACCCGAATCGAATGGCCGCCCACCCTCGGACGGTATCGGTGAAGAGGTCCAGCGAGCGGTCGACACTCTCCGCGATGATTACCGGCAATGTTTCACGCTCTTCCACGTGCAACAGCTGTCGGTGCAGGAGATATCGGATCTGATGCACGTGCCGACAGGCACAGTGAAGACATGGCTGCATCGAGCCCGGAAGATCTTGGCGGAAGAGTTGCAGCGGCGAGGAGTGACGGCGGACTGAATCATGCAATGTTCCTTGTTTCAATCGTTGCTGGACCAAGCGGTCGAATCGCATGCCGATTCGGTCTCGGCGGAAGTGCGGGCTCACGGGACGGCCTGTTCGAATGCCGCCTGTCGGCAGGAATGGGCTGATTATTCGTTACTGAGTCGGGCTGTGGCGGACTGGCAGTCTGGCCTGCCGCAGGTCGACCTGTCCGATCGTGTGCTGGCGGAGTTGTTCCCCGTGGCCCCATCCGTGGTTTCTTCAGAAGCCACTGCCGCACCGGCGCTCCGGGCTTATGCCGAGCAGAGTTGGCGGGATTTCCGCTCACCGACGCAGCGACCGTGGGCGATTGCTTTGTCGGTGGCCGGGGTCATCTTGATGATCGGGACACTGATTGTCTCGATCCCGCATTCTCCCACAGCGGAAGTGGTGATCCGACCGAGAAAGAATCCGGTATTGGCCCCTTCTGGTGAGCAGTGGGCCTCACGAACTCCTGCGAGTGCGAACGTGGCAGTGCAATCCGTCGAGTGGGCGCAAAAAGCCAGCTCCGTCATGGCCCAAACGATTGTCAGCATTCCCGAGCGCGGGGCCCAATGGGTTCCGGGCGACTCTTGGGACACCGACTGGCAGCAGAAACTCGAACCGATCCGCCGCGATGCCCATGCCGCCTGGGATGCACTGCTCGACGAGTTGCCGCTGCCGAATCAGCCCGCATCTTGATCCGGAGGATCCCGTCCTTCCCGATGTTCGTCGACGGCACCCCTTCACTGTTGTTGCAGCCACCGTTCTCCCTAGAATGGAAGCGTCTCAGGATCTGGTCCCCCACAGACTGTGGCGTCGGTCGAGGCTCTGGTATCCTCGATCAAGTGTCCCAACAGTCGAAACACAGGAGTTGCCCCCATGCCTTACTCACTGCCGCCATTGCCGTACGCCCTGAATGCCCTTGAGCCGCACATCGATGCGAAGACGATGGAGATTCACCACGGCAAGCATCACCAAGCCTACATCAACAACGCCAACAAGGTCTTCGAAGCGCATCCCGACCTCGGCAACATGCCCGTCGAAGAGCTGCTGAAGGATCTGACAAAGGTTCCGGAAGCCGTTCGCACCGCTCTGCGGAACAACGCCGGTGGTCATGCCAACCACGCTCTGTTCTGGACCGTCATCGGCCCGAACGGCGGCGGTGAGCCGACCGGCGAACTCGCCACAGCGATTAACGCTGCCTTCGGCAACTTCGCCTCGTTCAAAGAGAAGTTCGCAGCTGCCGGCACCACCCGCTTCGGCAGCGGTTGGGCGTGGCTGTCAGTGGCCAAAGATCACGGCCTCGTCGTGACCAGCACCGCCAACCAGGACAGCCCGCTGTCGGAAGGCCAGACGCCGATCCTGGGCATGGACGTGTGGGAACACGCCTACTACCTGCACTACCAGAACCGCCGTCCCGACTACATCGTCGCGTTCTGGAACGTCGTGAACTGGGGAGAAGTCGCGAAGCGGTTCGCCGCTGCGAAGTAGGTGTCAGCGACCAGCTTTCAGCAGTCAGCAAGAATCGGCGAGCCGGGCGGCGTCAGCCCCCGGACTGCATAGCGGTAGGACGGGCACATTTGCCCGTCCTACTTCGTTTCGCCTGGTTGGAGTCCAGCCTTTAGGCTGCGTAACGCCCACAAGAGCAGGCTAAAGCCTAAACTCCAACACCCTCAACGATCCCCCACCTATGCCACGTACCCGCAGCCAAGCCGAATTCGCCCGTGCCCAAAAGTCTATTCCCGGCGGGGTCAACAGCCCGGCGCGGGCGTTTGGTGGGGTGGGGGGGCATCCTTCGCTGATTGAGCGGGGGGATGGGCAGTACATTTATGACATCGATGGGAACCGGCTGATCGATTACATCGGGTCGTGGGGGCCGCAGATTTTGGGGCATCGGCATCCGGCTGTCATTGCGGCGATTGAGTCGGCGTTGCAGAAGGGGACCAGCTTTGGGGCTCCGACGCTTATGGAGACGGAGCTGGCTGAGCTGGTGTGCGAGGCGGTGCCGTCGATCGAGAAGGTGCGGATGGTCAGCTCGGGGACCGAGGCGACGATGAGCGCGATCCGCCTGGCTCGGGGCTACACGCATCGCAACGTCATCATCAAGTTCGCGGGGTGTTACCACGGGCACGTGGACAGTTTGCTGGTGGCAGCGGGGAGTGCGGCGCTGACCCTCGGCGTCCCGAACAGCCCCGGTGTCACGCCGGGCTGTGCGGCGGATACGCTGGTGCTGCACTACAACGATGTGCCGGGTTTGGAGAAAGCGTTCTTCGAACGAGGCCCAGAGATCGCGGGAATCATCCTGGAGCCGGTCGTGGGCAACATGGGTGTCGTGCTGCCTGAGCCGGGGTTCCTGGAGGCGGTCCGCGACCTGTGTACGAAGCATGGGACCGTGTTCATCATGGATGAGGTGATGACCGGTTTCCGCCTCGCTTATGGAGGAGCCCAAGAGCGATTCGGCGTCACGCCCGACTTGACCACCCTCGGCAAGATCATCGGCGGCGGGCTGCCGGTCGGAGCCTACGGAGGCCGCGCCGACATCATGGACCACATCTCTCCCGTCGGTCCCGTCTATCAGGCGGGCACGCTGAGCGGCAATCCGCTCGCCATGGCCAGCGGACTCGCCACGCTGAAAACCCTCCGCGACACCAACCCCTACCCCGCTCTCGAAGCCAAGACCAAATCCCTCACCGCCGCCCTCCGCCAGGCCGCCACAGCCGCCGACATTCCGCACACCGTCGCCGAGTGCGGCAGCATGTTCACTCTCTTCTTCAACGCCAAACCCGTCCGCGATTATCCGACAGCTGCGCTGAGCGACACCAAACGCTTCGCCGCCTACTTCCACGGCATGCTGGAGCGCGGTGTCTACCTGCCGTGTAGCCAGTTTGAAGCGAACTTTGTCTCCGCTTGCCATACGAAGCAAGACATCGCCGAGACGGTGAAAGCCGCCAGCGAAGTCTTCGCGAACCTCGCTTAACCACGGGGCCACCGAGCCAGTCCGCTTGTCCCACCACACTGGAAACGCTCTTCGCTTGTCGAAGTCGAGCTTTCGGGCTGCTAACGGCTCTGCACGGTTCTCGGTATACTCTTAAATCGCCCTCCGCCGTCCTTGTTGAGACTGACTCGTGAGCTTTAGCCTCCCCGTTCTGAGTAACTCCCCGTCGATCGACATGACCGGTCGGCCCAAGGGCTCGTACTGCTTCATTAGCTTGGGTTGCCCCAAGAATCTGGTCGACAGCGAAAAGATGCTCGGACAGCTGGCTCTCGACGGGTACACGCTGGTCACCAAGCCGGAAGAAGCCGACTTCGTGATCGTCAATACCTGCGGGTTCATCGAGCAGTCGCGTCAGGAGTCAAAGGCCGTCATTCGCGAGATGCTGGAACTCAAGGCTCAGGGCAAAACCCGGGGCGTGATCGTCGCCGGGTGCCTCCCCGAGCGAGTCGGCGGGGCCGCTCTGCTGGAAGAGATGCCGGAGATCGACCACGTCGTCGGGGTCTTTGGTCGCGACGAGATCGTGACGGTCGCTGATCGCTTGGTGGCGGGGATGCGCGAGCAGCGCGAACTCTTCCGACCGGCTCCGATCCGCGCGATGAACGATCAGGAGCGGCTGCGGATCACGCCCAAGCACTATGGATACCTCAAGATCTCCGAGGGATGCGACCGGACCTGTACGTTCTGCTCGATCCCCTCGATGCGAGGCAAGCACGTCACCAAGCCGATCGATATGGTCCTCGCCGAGGCCCGCGAACTGATCGGTGATGGAGTGCGTGAGCTGATCCTCGTCGCTCAGGACACGACCTACTACGGCATGGACTATTACGGCAAGGTCCGCTTGGCCGACCTGCTCAAGGAACTCGATCAGCTGGAGGGTCTGAACTGGATTCGGCTGATGTACCTGTATCCGGTCAACTTCACGGATGAGCTGATCGACACGATCGCCGGGGCCCAGCACATCCTGCCGTACCTCGACATGCCGTTGCAGCACGTGAGCGACCAAGTCCTCCGCCGCATGCAGCGTCGTGTGAACCGCGACAAGATCGTGACGCTGGTCAGCAAGCTCCGGGAACGCATCCCGAATCTGGTGATGCGGACCACCTTCATCAGCGGGTTCCCCGGCGAGACACAGGCCGAGCACACCCAGCTGAAAGAGTTCGTCGAGGAGATGCACTTCGAACGCATGGGCGTCTTCACGTACTCCCTCGAACCCGGCACCCCCGCGACCAAGCTCGATGGCCACCTGCCCGAGGAGGTCAAAGCCGAGCGCCGCGACGAACTGATGGAGCTGCAACAGGAGATCGCCTTCGACTTCGGCGACTCACTGGTCGGCTACGAACTCGACTGCCACATCGACGCTCAACTGGAAGACGGTTCATTCGTAGGCCGTATCTTCGCCGATGCCCCCGAGATCGATGGCTCCGTGTTCGTCAGCGGAGAGGGGATCGAGGTCGGCCAGATGGTCCCGGTCGAGATCATCGCCCGACAGGACTACGATTTGGTGGGCGAGGTGTCCGAGGACGACTAATTTCCCGACTTGGAGGCGACTGCGCCCAGGGCCAGTAGTGCTGCGGAGTCGATCAGGCTGGAAAAGTGATTCACATTCTCCGAGGCCAAATAGAAAAAGACCACTGAGATTATCGCTCAGCGGCCTGAATCACTCTTACGAGCGCGTCTGCGACACTAATTCGAAGAGGCGACGGCCGCTGCTGCGGGCACGACCACGTTGACGCGGCGGCCTTCCTGATCGAAGAAGACGTGTCCTTCGATCATCGAGAAGATGGTGAAGTCCTTGCCCATGCCGACGCCGCGACCGGGTCGCCACTTGGTGCCGCACTGGCGGATGATGATGTTGCCGGGAATGACCAGCTCGCCGCCGTATTTCTTGACGCCGCGACGCTGTGCATTGGAGTCACGACCGTTACGGGTCGAGCCTTGTCCCTTCTTGTGTGCCATGGCACTCGTCCTTGCTGAGCGCAGCCCTTGGGGCTGCCGCCGACCTGAATTGCGGAAGCCCGGTATTGTTGCGGATGGAAGAAAGAAAAGCAAACACTGACAATTCGACACGTCAAACGGGGGGGGGGCATCAGAATAGTTGGTCCGGGAGCGGAGATTGACCATCAGGGCACGGAGGCCCTTTGATTCCGACCTCGGCACCTAACGGTATGAGTCAGGAACGTGTCACGCAGAGGCGCTGGGGTCGCAGAGGAAGAGGAGAAGCTGCCGGGGGGGGCATTCTGCACGCTCTGCGGCCTCTGCGTCTCTGTGTGACACAAACGGTCTTGATTCCGTGAGAACGCTGCCGACCTGGGTCATGTCCTGATGACTGACCGACTTTTCTGACGCACACACGCCAAACGGCGAATTCTTTCGGAGCTTCTTGAACGTGGGGAGTGGCTAGAACTGATGGGGAGGGTGATCGTGCCGTCCATTACGGAGCGGTCTTCGCCTTCAGGCACGCCACGGTGTGAAATCCCCGCAGGTAGAGCCGACCGTTGGCGACCGCAGGGGTCGAGTACGATTCGTCCCCGAGCGGGCTGAACCCGTGAAACTGAAACGTGTCGCTCGCGTCGACCACGCCGACCAGGCCATCCTCGGAGATGCAGTAGATCTTCCCATCCACCGCGATCGGGGAACCGGTGAAATTCTTCCCGATGCGTTCGACCCAGATGTCCTCGCCGGTCTCCGCATTCACGCACGCGACCATGCCGTCATCGGTCCAGAAGAACAGTCGGCCATTGACGTACAGCGGAGTCGGCACGTACGGCAGATACTTGGTACGGTCGTAGACGATCTTCCCCGCCTTCCCCTCGTCGCCCCACGGGTCGGTGGCCCACATGAACAGGCCGCGACCCCCTTGTCCACATACACCAATCACCAGCTTCCCGGCCTGAATCACCGAGCTACAAGTCCGCTTCTCCACGGCTCCAGTGGTCCACAGCTGCTGGCCGGTTTTGAGATCCAGCGCCGTGTGCCCGGAAGCTCCGGCCTCGCAGATCAGGACGGGCGGGTGCCCTTCCGCGGTGTAGATGAGCGGGGTCGAGTAGCTCGCTTCGCGGACTTCGCGGATCGTCTTCCAGGCTTCCTTCCCGGTCTGCCGATCCACCGCCACGACCACGCTCGGGCCCGTCTGGTCGCTGCACAGGATGACCAACTCGCCCTGCACGATCGGCGACATGCCTTGTCCATGCTGGGGATTCTGCTGGGTGTCGATGGCTCCCAGATCGTATTCCCAGACCGACTTGCCGGCATGCGTAAACGCTTGGATCAGGTGGTGATCGTTGTCGCCAAAGGTGATGTAAACTCGCTCCTCATCCACTGCCGGAGAGGCCGAGGCGTAGTTGTTCTTCTTGTGGGTTCCGTTGGCACCGAGTTTCACCGACTGAGCCCAGCGCTGTTTCCCCGTGATCGCGTCGAGGCAGCGCAGCGTCCGTTCACCTTGCTTGTCCGAAGTCGCCAGAAACAGGGCGTCTTTCCAGATCACCGGTGATGAGTGCCCAACTCCCGGCAGCTCGATCTTCCACTCGTAGTCCTGCTCAGTCCAAGTGGTCGGAATCCCCTTGAGCTCGCTGACCCCCGCTCCGTTCTCACCGCGAAAGCGCGGCCACGTTTCCTGGGCCCGTCCCTGCGAGGAGAGACCGACGACACACAACAAAGCGAGCAGGCAGCGACGCATCATGGACTTCTCCCAAGGATCGTTCACGGATCTCCGTGCCTCGATAGGATGACGGGGTTCAACGAAGGATGCAATCAGTCGGGAGTCCGGAGCCAGAGGGCGTGCGTGCGTCAGGAAAGTCGGTCCGGGATCGGAGATTGACCAGCAGGGCACGGAGGCACCCCGATTCAGACCTCAGCACCCACTGGTGGATGTGAGGAATGTGTCACGCCGAGACGCAGAGTTCGCAGAGGAGGATGAGAATTAGCAGGAGGGGGGGATCCATTCCGGAAACTCTGCGGCCTCTGCGCCTCGGCGTGACACAATCTGTCATCATTCCGCGAGAACGCTGACGATCTGGGATATGGCCTAATGACTGACCGACTTTTCTGACGCACACACGCAGTGGGCCGAGAAGTTCGGGGCAGCCCTCTGGCCCTCGACTCCAGACTCCCGACACATTACGTCTGCGAGGCGTCGATCCATTTCGGAGCCGACACAGGCAATGCCTGGCGGAGCATTCTCAGCATCTCCGCCGGATCGGTCGAGACGCACAGCACCTCACGATGCACGGGCTTCAGCAGCTGTTGCTCGACCGCGCGATCCAAGAATTGCAGTAAAAAGTCAAAGTACCCCGCCACATTCAGCAGGCCAATCGGCTTGCCGTGCATCCCGAGCTGAGCCCAGGTCCAGATCTCGAACAGTTCTTCCAACGTTCCTAGACCGCCGGGCAGGGCGAGAAACCCATCGGACAACTCGGCCATCAGGGCCTTCCGCTGGTGCATCGTTTCAACGATATGCAGCTGAGTCAGGCCGTGGTGGGCGACTTCCCGATCGGCGAGCGACTGCGGGATGATCCCCTGGACCCGGCCACCCGCAGCCAGCACCGCATCGGCCAGCGTCCCCATGAGTCCGACTCGCCCGCCGCCATAGATCAGCTCGATCTGCTGCGCGGCCAGCAGTTGGCCAAGTTCGCGGGCGGCAGCGGCATAGGCCGGGTCGCAGCCGGAACTGGAACCGCAGTAGACACAGAGGGATTTCATCAGAGAGTTTTCAGTCGTCAGTTTTCAGTGCTCAGTGATTCAAAGAAAGCCCAGTGGTGGCCACCACTGGGCTTTGTCCTCGTACAACACTCACTCGCCGGTGAGTCCTTTATTCAGACGCTCGAGCGCTTCACTCTCAATCTGCCGTACGCGCTCGCGAGTCAGACCCAGCAACTCTCCGATTTCTTTCAACGTGCGCGGCTCGCCATCGTCCAGTCCGAACCGCATCTTGAGGATCGTCGCCTCGCGGGGGTCCATCGTGGCCAGCATCTTATTGACGTGCTTGAGGTTATCAGTCTCCAGCAGTTCGTCCTCCGGACCCGGATGGCGATCGTCGGCAACGACATCGCTCATGTTCCAGTTGGAATCGGGATCCTCGGTCTGCGGGGTCGAGTTGTACAGCTGGATCGCCTTCTTGACGATCTTCAGCTTGCGAGCCGGCAGTTCGAGATGCTTGGCGACCTCCTCCACGCTGGGGGTTCGACCGAGCTGATCGGCCAGCTGGGCATTGGCCCGCCGCCACTTCGTGAGCACTTCCACCATGTAGGCGGGAATGCGGATCGTCTTACCGGAGTTAATAATCGAGCGCTTGATCGACTGCTTGATCCAGTAGCTGGCATAGGTGGAGAAGCGGATGTCCCGCTCGGGGTCGAACCCTTCGACGGCCCGCAACAGACCGAGGTTCCCCTCTTCGATCAGGTCCTGAAGCGGCAAGCCCTTGCCGGTGTATCCTCGGGCGATGTTGACGACCAGCCGCAGGTTCGCCCGCACCATGTGATCGCGAGCCGACGAATCTCCCGTGGCGATCCGGCGAGCGAGCGTTTTCTCCATGTCAGCGTTCAGCAGCGGCGTTTCGTTGATCTCCTTCAGATACGTTTCGAGAGGGTTTTGGACAGAACCAGTAGTTCGCTTGCGAACGGTTTTTTGCATGATGCTCGAATTCGGTGGGGTCAGGTTGCGGAAGAAACTGAACGATGCTGGTGAGGAACTGTCCATGACCTCGTCGTCGCATCCCTGCAATCCACGCCCTAGAGATCGTCATCTTTGACGGTGGGATCAAGAAGGAAAGGCTGGCAAAGTGAGATCTCCACGAAAGGGCTGACTCATGCGGAGCCTGTATCGGTTCGTCGGAGCATTACGGGTCTTCCGAATGTGCCGAGTGGTCGCGAAATGACACCGGGCTGCTCGGCGTCCGAGGAGCTGTCTCATACCCAGGCATCGACCCTTTGCTTTCCCCGGCTCAGCCGATACTCTGCAAGTTCGCCCCCTCCTCTGAACTGCGCTCTCCCATGTACGATCACCTCACCCTGATCAGCGGTCGCGCTCACCCCCGACTTAGCAAAGAGATCGCTGAGTATCTGGCCGTGCCGCTGGCAGCTGTCGAGCTGTCCGACTTCCCGGACGGGGAGACGAGCGTCAAGCTGAATCACAACGTCCGTGGCCGCGATGTGTTTTTGATTCAGCCGACCGGTCCAGCGGTCAATCAAAATCTGATGGAACTGCTGATCCTGATTGATACGTGCAAGCGGGCCAGTGCCGAACGCATCACGGTCGTGCTTCCGTACTTCGGCTATGCGCGTCAGGACCGCAAGGACAGCGGGCGTGTGCCGATCACGGCCAAGCTCGTGGCCAACCTGATTACGACTGCCGGGGCCGACCGGGTGTTGACGGTCGACCTGCATGCCGCGCAGATCCAAGGGTTCTTCGACCTGCCGGTGGATCACCTCTACGCCGCGCGGATTCTGGATGACTACTTTCGCTCGCTCAAGATTCCCCCCGAAGAGTCCGTCATTATCAGCCCGGACGAAGGGAGCATCAAGCGGGCCATGCAGCACGTCCAGAACCTCGGCGGCTCGCTCGCCATCATCGACAAGCGCCGCAGCAGCGCCACCGAAACCCAATCGGCCAACCTGATCGGTGGGGATATCAAGGGCAAGGTCGCCTTCCTCTTTGACGATATGATTTCCACAGCGGGTTCGATCTGCGGAGCCGCTCGCATTGCCAAAGAGTTTGGGGCCCGCCAGATCTATATCGGAGCCACACACGGGGTCTTCTGTGGAAACGCCGCCCAGAACTTGGCCAGCGTTGACGTGACCGAAATCGTCGTCACCGACTCGCTACCCCTGAGCCTGAATCCGGTCCCCGCCAACCTGCGGCAAGTCTCGATCGCTCCCATGCTCGGTGAAGCCATCCGCCGCATCCACCGCAACGAATCGGTCAGCGTCCTGTTCCGCAATGGACAGAAGCATGATGACTGACCGTGGGATAGGCTTCCAGCCTGCCATGACAGCGCAGTAGCACCGGTTTGCACGCTTGGCGTCTTTACCGGTGTGCCTGGGGTATTAGAGGATCGCCCAGAGAGAATTCTCGCAACCTGAACCTCTTCTGGCCAAGCCACTCCGGTAGATTCCAAAGCGAATCAACCGGTGTTACCCCGCTCGCTCTGATCTCTTCCAGCTCGCGTGATGCCGGTGTAGAAGTTGGTGGATATCGGTTAGACTATTGAGTAAGGAATGCGCCCGTGTTTGGCGCTCTTCTGAACCATCCCTTCGGAGTGCCGACGATGCCCGTCCACGACTGGACTCGAGCCGATGCGGGGACTTTTCATGCGTTCCACACCGCTTGGATTACCCACCTCAGCGAAACGCTAAATGCTGGGTTTTTGCCTCCGGGGTATTATGCTCTACCGGAGCAGCATGCCGGGCGGCGAATCGCCGATGTGCTGACTTTGCACTCCCCATGGGACGGATCGGCGGAACTGTCATCGGCTTCTCCGATCGATGAGGGGGGCTTCGCGGTGGCTGTGGCGGATGCTCCTCCGAAAACACAACTGCGGTTGACAGCCTCGGCAGCAAGTCGGGCGCTGCGACGAACTGTCGTGATTCGGCATGTCAGCGGTCATCGGGTGATCGCCCTGTTAGAGGTCATCTCGCCTGCCAACAAGGATCGGCTGGCACATGTCGCAGAGTTTGTGGACAACGTCGAGGCGGCGTTGTTACAGGACGTGCATGTACTGATGGTCGACCTGTTTCCGCCCGGTCGACACGATCCGCGCGGCATGCACGGCGCGATTTGGGGACGCTTCGAGGACGAGCCATATGTCATTCCGCAGGACCAGCCCCTGACACTCGCTTCATTCACTGCGGGACTTCAACCGGTGGCGTATGTCGAGCATCTGGCGGTTGGGGCGGAGCTGATCGACATGCCGCTCTTTTTGAACCCGGATCATTATTTGAACGTGCCGTTAGAAGCGACCTATCAGACGGCGTTTCGTGGCTTGCCATCGTTCTTGCAAGAGAGTCTGAATGCGAAGCAATGATGGCATGACGAGGTGGCCCAGAGAAAGTTTTTAGTGTCTGGGTTGCGGAGCAACAAGAGGTTGCGGAGGAGACGTTCGCATTTCAAACCCTCCTGTTCCTTCGTCACCCAGACATCCCAAGCGATGTCTGGGGCCAGCCTGCCTGCCCGTTCCACCTCTGTTTTCTTCTCAACGGGGCAAATATCCTCCAACATTGGGGGATCAATTCTCGTATGCATTGATGGAGACTTCTCCCCTCCATCGAATGCGGAGTGGCCGGTCTTCCATCGGCAGCGTTTCCAGGAGTTAATCATGAGTCGAGTTGCGATCGTGGCGTTGTGTGCGCTGTTCGGGATACAGATGTTTATTGCCAGCCCATTGGCTCAATCCGAAGACCAGGTGGCAGAAGCCAAGCCCGGCGAGGGAAAACACAGCAAGTACGCCCGGTCGCCAATCACCATCTCTCCTGAAACGACGGTCATCGCCGGGCCGATTCTGGAAAACGGTTATGTCGATTACATCGCGGCCATGAACCAGCAGTTGTCACAAGGCGTGACGACCGAGAACAACGCCGCGCTGCTTCTGCTACAGGTCACCGGGCCACACGAAATCGGTCGCAACACGGCCCAGTATTGCCAGATGCTGGGGGTTCCCGAGTTGCCGTTGGACGGGGCGTACCTCGTCACCGCGGAACGGTTTGAAGTTCCGGCGGAGAACGCTGAGGTCTCGCAACAACGACTGGCTGATCATGGCCAGGCCAGCAAAGGTCCGTGGACGGCGGAGCAGATCCCGGCGTTGGCCCGCTGGCTGGAGCAGAGTACGACTCAGTTTGACCTGATCGAGAAGGCCACTCGGCGAACGCGGTACTACACGCCGCTGATCTCGGGTGATCCGCCATCAATGGTCGGTGTGTTGCTTCCGCAGGCCCAGACTTCGCGGACCATCGCTCGGTCGCTCATGATTCGCTGCATGTTTCGCCTGGGAAAGGGAGACGTTGCCGGAGCTTGGCAAGACATCCAGTCGATGCACCGCCTGGCCCGCTTGGTGGGTCAGGGACCGACGCTGATCGAGGGACTCGTCGGGATCGCGATCGATTCCATGGCTCAAGCGGCAACCGTCCAGGTCGCCCAGTCCGAGTTTCTCACGCCCGAATGGGCGTCGACGATGATGAAAGACGTCGATGCTCTGAAGCCCGTCTGCGTCATGGCGGACAAAGTGAACATTGCGGAGCGATTCATGTTCCTCGATTCGGTCGGATTCCTGCTGCGCGAAGGTCCCGATGGCTTGCATACGATGCTGGGTGAGCAACCGGAATCGGCCGGTATGAAAATGATCGGTCAGTTCATGATGATGAGCATCGATGCCAACAAGACCCTCAAAATGGGCAATCGCTGGTACGACAAACTCCATGCGAATCTCAGCCTGCCGACATTCGCCGAACGCCGCGCAGCTGCGACCCTGCTTCAGACGGAGTTGCAGGAACTCCGGGCAGACGCGACCGGCGCGACAGCCGCCCTGGTCGTCC
This sequence comes from Planctomycetota bacterium, assembly GCA_031431195.1. Taxonomy (GTDB): domain Bacteria; phylum Planctomycetota; class Planctomycetia; order Planctomycetales; family Planctomycetaceae; genus TH-plancto1. The sequence goes on from JANPCU010000362.1 coordinate 23,716, forward strand.
TGGGAGGTTCCGGCGCCGAGCGGGGAGAGCTGTTTGCGGACATCTTGGTTTCGATGTTGTTGCCAGCGATCCAGCAAGTCGATATCGCTTCCGAACGAATCCTGGTCCGACGAGACCTGTCGAAGCTCGCTCTGGCATTGCGGATGCACCACATGGAGACCGGGTCATTCCCCGCTGATCTGAATCGCTTGGCTCCCCGATACCTCCCCGAGGTTCCGTCAGATCATCTGAGCGGTCAGCCTCTTCGTTACGTGCCTGGGGAGGCGAGTTGCAAGTTCTCCAGTGCGGGCAGCAACGGTCAGCATGACGCCAACCTGGAAGCAGTCGGGGCGGCCCAGTCAGACGATCTGGTGGTCGAACTGAATCTTGAGGCCGGGGGTTAAGCCAGCAGATTGAGTGCCCGACTCACCCGAATGCATCGCGGCGGCCCTGGCACGGCATTGAGTGTCTGAGTTGCGGAGCAACAAGAGGGTGCGGAGGAGACGTTCACCTTTCAAACCCTCCTGTTCCTACGTCACCCAGACATCCCAAGCGATGTCTGGGCCACCCTGCCGCCCACGCCGCAGGATATGCCACACCCACCGGATGAGACAAAAGAGACAGGGAAGCAATGATCGAAAAGCACTGGCTCGGCGGTTCGTCTCGTGTGTTTCGACGGTGCATCGAACAGTCAGTAGAATATTGGATCACACCCCGAGGTGTTCCTGCACCAGCGCCTCGGCCCATCGAGCATCATCGGCGACCAGCTGGGGCTTGGGAGTGCCTCGGTAGATGCGATGGCGATAGGCGGCGTGGTCGTAGACGGAGTGCAGCACGGCTTGCAAGTCGAGCCGGGCATCGGGGTCGGGAGCTCGAAGCGGGATTGGGATGGGCGGGATCGCGTCGCGTAATCGGATCGGCCAGATTCCCGCGCGAGTGCGTTCGGTCGCCCGCTTCACCAGGACGTAGTAGTCACACGGCGTCAACTCCTCGATCGGCATGCGCGGACCGCCCCGCAAGAGATCGATTTCGATGAAATTCACGTCACTTAACAGATACTGCCGACGCTTGGCAATGTAGGCATCCCGGTCATAGCCCGCGTTCTTGTTCGAGGGACTCAACAACTCCAGCACCGTCACGAGATATTGATTCTCGGTATCACGAATTTCGATGAACGATTCGCGCACGACATCCAATGGTTCGGGGAGCGTGGTATAGACCGGAGCCTCCATGACGGCGGTGGAAGCTGCGGGAGTGGTTGCGCCCGTCCGAATGATCGCGAGGTCGGGCCGCCCCAGGAATCGGGCGACTGGTTCGGGCGGCTCGTGGATGTAGACGTGTTCTTCGAGTGCCACGTAATAGCGCGGCGCGATCTCTCGGGCGATGGCATCACTCATCCCCGTCAGGAGTCTCTGGTGGAAGTCATGCCACAAGCTGTCCTGTTCCAGCCAAGGGTTCATTCCAGGAAATGGGGAAGGCATGATTCAACTCCCAGCTGAAGGGCAACACACTGAGCGGAACATCACCCAGTCTACGAGTTCGCCACTGGACCGGCAACAAGTCGGTCGGCGGGTCGTCCACGACCGCCCCATGGAGTGATCCGCACTGTCCGGAGCACTGGATCGGCGTTAGGCACATCCTGCCCATACTTTACAACAAATGAGAGCGAGCTATTCGGGCGTATCCAGGCACACCGATCCACCTCGTATTGGGGCACTTTCGGACACCTCTACGGGTCGAGTTGGCATCCTGACCAGCTCCCGATATACTGCTGGGCTTCCCGAATTCCCGGATGCCCTGCGGATTGATGACCATGCCCAAGCGAACGTTTATCGATGTGAAGACCGCCTTGGCGGAGAAGTATGACCGTTTGGCCCGGTTGACCTCGAGTGTTCCCAAGAAGTCGACCTTTGCCCATTTGGCGCTGAAGTATCATCGCCAGGCGGAGCAGGCTCGCCGCGATGGGATTACCTGATTCTTCTCGGGGTCTGTCTCACGGAAATTTCACACGGATGTGGCTCGGACGTTTCGACCGACCGACTGGAAATTCGGTCGTGCGGATACGTGTGATTCAGGCAGATTGGAACGGTGATCTCTTCGAGGCGATGATCCGTCGGACGCTTGATTCTGATGGATCTCCACTGAGGAACGAAACCGACAGAGTTCGAAGTCGGTCCGGATCTATTCGGTCGCTCGATACCGTTCTTACTGTGCGTGGAGAAATGAGTTCTTCTCGAAGGATGGACATCCTCGTTCGTCCGTGTGGATAAACTCGGGGAGCGACGGACGAGGACGTCCGTCGTACGTCTCTATCGGGGTTGCGTGAAGTTTTGCTGACGACTCCCTACTGCAAGACGGGCCGTCACGGTATCTTTGACTTGAGTGGAGAGATCGCCTGGGGCGAGCGGCTAGACTTCGCGTACCAAAAAACTTCCGAAGACTTCGGAAGTCTCGCGGGTCGGTTTTCACGGGCCGTTCGCCTTACGAACCCTGATGGAGTTGATCGCATGACATCCCTCATCCGTACATTGGTCGTTGGTCTGTTACTGGCAGGAGTTTCGGTCGCCGCAAGAGCGGATGATGACGCCCCGCCCAATCTCGCAGCTAAGTCGGAAGCCATGACCGCCGAGGAGCAGGCGTTTGCCACCTTGCTGACCGGAGCGGACCTGGTCGGATCGTTTACGGTGGATGGCCAGTCCGGGACGCCGAAGCAGGATCGCTACTCGATCACGAAAGCGACCAAGCTGAAGGGGAATCAGTGGGCGATCTTTGCCCGCATCAAGTACAACGAAGTCGACATCACCGTCCCCGTCGGAGTGAATGTCGACTGGGCCGGGAAGACGCCGGTGCTGTCGGTGAACGACCTCAAGATTCCCGGTCTGGGCAGCGAGTTCGGCTCCAGCATCCTGTTCGAGGGAGATCGCTACGCCGGAACGTGGCAGCACGGCAAAGTCGGTGGCCACATGTGGGGCCGCGTCGAGCGGACGCCGGAGGCAAAACCGGTGAAGTAGTGGTCCGTGGGATAGGCTTCCAGCCTGTCTTCTGGCAGACTCTCGACAGACGGGATCCCGATCCGAAATCGCCTGCCGGGAGAGTCGCCTTTCGCTCCGCGAAAGGCCGGTCTTTCGCTCCGCGAAAGCTGACTCGGACTGTTGAACGAATCCTGACTCACCGCAGGGTGATGTTGCCCGGTTTGACATCCGCCAAGTGGACGCCGTATGCGGACAGGGTCGCCATGATCGACTGCACGAGCGGCCAATCGTCTTCGAACTGCTCCTCTTTGGCGTCGAGCCATTCCCGCATCACATCCTCCGGGAAATCCGGGGCTTGGTCGAGATATGCACCTGCAAACTCGAGTACATAGGGAGGCTTCACGATATCCATCTCAATGATGGCCAGCGTGTCATCAATGTCGACCAATTGGGGAATTCGACAACCACAGACCTCAAACAGATCGTGTTCCAACAAACGGAGGTACACATCGCGTTCTCTGCGGTAGAGTTTTTCAAAACTAAACACTTTGATCGCAGTCGCGGCACTCGTGGAGAACACTTGACCGTCATACCCAGCTCCGAGTGAAGCCAGCACGACTCGTCCACGATCAGCCGCATACTGCTGCATACGTTGTTCTGTATTCCCGGATGGCTCTGTCATGCAGTAGACTCCATTCGCTGTCTCGGGGATGTCCATAGGCAGTCCCAGAGGATTGCTGAGGGGCTTACGAATCATGAGCGTTGCATCGGTTGCGGACAAGAGACACTTCTCTTCAGAGGTGGAACTCACCCTCGATTTTCAGGGCCAGTCGATCTCCGTGTGTGCTGTTGGACCCGATAGGTTTGTCTTGGCCAAGCCTCAGTTATTGGAAGTCACCGAAGCAGAGTTGGTCGTCACAATCAACGGCCAGCCGCGCCGGAGTCCGATCCGCATTGAGGCGAAATCAGAAGCCGTGCGCGAGTATGACTACACGCGGCTGTAAGGAATCGTCAAACAATCCGTCCGACTCACTCAAGAATCCTCGCACGCTGCGCCTGTTTTCTGCCTCGGACAGACTCTTTACCCCGAAGGGGTTAACCACCATCGCCCAGGGTCGCGACGCAGGAGCGCACCCTGGGAAACGTGCCACGGCAGCCACCAACCCTGAAGGGGTTGTCCACCCGCCCGCAGCTGGAGCCCGTTGGCATCGGGGGCCGCGCCAAAGACTCGGCAGCGTCCTTCCCCCATGATCTTGTCCATCATGATCTTGTGGTCCTCTTCCTCTTCCGCACCACTCGAACATCTTGAGGGGAAGAAGAGATTCACTAGATCATGAGCCACAAGATCATGGGGACGCTGGCTCCGGTGAGGGGCTCCCCGACCGCGTATGGAACCCTTTCAGGGTACGTCCCCCGTGGGCACCTTCACCCAGGGTGCGCGACCTGCGGTCGGCGACCCTGGGCTGTGATGTTTCACCCTTTCAGGGTGCAGAATTTGCCTCGACCCCTGTGGGCCCAAGTTAGCAGCCATCCAAGCGGAGCTTCGAGGAGATGCGGTCCCCAGCAGAGCTGGGGACCGCGTTTCTCTCACTTGGATCGAGTCCCCAACACCTGCTGCAGCAGGCCGATCGCCGCTTTCAGCGCGGGTTGCGGGATGGCGTGGCCGCCGGAGAACTCGACGAACTGCACGATCGCACCTTGCTCTTCCAGCAGCGCCTTCAACTCCAGTGACAGCGAATACGGCAGGATCACATCGCTCCGCCCGTGTGACTGCACGATGGGCAAGCCTCGCCATTGAGGAACCGGCAGACGCCATTCGGCTTCATTGATCAGCGTGCCCGAGAACAGGATCGCTCCTCCCAGCCGCTCCGGGAAATGCCGTAGCGTCTCGACGGTCAGCATCGCCCCTTGCGAGAACCCGCCGAGGACGAACTTCGACCACGGCACACCGGTCTCCGCTTGCAGTTCGATCAGTAGTTGGACCAGTTGGTCGCGGGCTTCGGGCAGGCCGACCGGGCGCTCGGAGCGGAGGTCGCGCAGCTGGCCGGTTTGCTGGGCGAGTTGGAGCTTGGCCATATCGATCATCCACCACGCGCGGGCGTCTCCCCAGCCCAGGCCTTCGAGGGAGAGCGGAGCTTGCGGGAAGACAAACCGGGCCGACTGGGCGAGCTTCGGCATCGCTCGACCGAGTTCGGAACCGAGCGGGACGAGATCATCGCCGGGGGCACCGAAGCCATGGCAAATGATGACGACCATCTCCGTCTTTTCACGAGAAGCGAGTTCACAGCAGTCGAGACCGGCGTGGTGGGTGTAGATCATTGGAGTTGGGGGCATGGGATTCGGGATTCGGAATGACGCTTCGTGTGGGCGAGATGGAGACGTACGACGGACGTCGTAGGCCGTCGCTTCCCAAGGTTTTCTATACGGACGGACGAGGACGGAAATGTCTCATCTCTCCCCGCGCCCAGTAGACGCCACCGGATGATGACTCTTGCACGTCGCCTTTCATCCCCGCAGGGATGCCGGTGAGATCATACTTCACGCGGCGTGGAATGAGACATTCCGGCGAGGCCCCCGGGGGGGGGGGGGGGGGCGGATGCGGCGGCGGCGCGGGGAAAAAAAAAAATGACCCCCAAAAAAGACAAAGAAAAAGTACAAAAAGACAAGAGCAAC
>JANPCU010000363.1:0-17096 GCA_031431195.1 Planctomycetota bacterium
ACCGTGATCTTCGGCGACAATAAATATCACAACCATTCATTAAACGCCTGGCTGGCTAAACATCGCCCGACTTGGAACATTGTCGTGCAGTCGCCACCGCCGGGAACGAAGGGGTTCAGCGTGGTTCGCATCCGCTGGGTCGTCGAGCGGACGAACGCCTGGAACGGTCGCTCACGCCGCAACAGTAAAGACTACGAACGGACCACCGCGTCCTCCGAGGCGCGCATCCAGTGGAGCGCGGTCCACCTCATGCTCAACCGTTTGGCCCCGGCCCGGCAATTCGCCCCCTTCAAGTATCGCCACACCCCGGCAGCTCCAGTCGCCAGTGCGGTTTGAGGGGGTCTTGGCTTTTCGGATAGCCTCTCAGATTCCTTTGTGGAGAGGGGACACATTGGTGTCGCCTGAGTCCGATGCTGGCACAAACGCCGACAACCGGAACCCTCCGCTCCAGCTGCCATACGAGTAGGTCGTCACGCCGTTCTGGGTACTGGCCTCATACGAGTCTTTGCCCCCCTCCAGCGTCACCATCACAAACCCCGCCTCACCATCCTTAAGCAGCCCCGCATGCACAGCTGCGGTGCCGATCGAGGAGTCGTCGGTGTAGGAACCCGTGCCGTAAACTGTGCCGCTCGCGCTGCCGACGACATAGACGGCGAACGGCGGCTTGTCCTGACCTCGCATGTCGTAAACGCTATTGATTTCCGGGGCCGCTCCTTCGATGCGGACGCTGCCGCCGAAGCTTTGGTAGGGGCGGGTCGTAACGCCATTCTTAGTACTGCCAACGTACGAATCTTTGCCAGCCACGATCGTAAACCGGACCATCGCGGTCTCACCCGCTTTCAGCACACCGGCATGCACAGCTGCGGTGGCGAGAATGGAATCGTCGGTGTAGATGTTGTTCTCGCCACCCCAGACGTAGCCGTCGACGGAGCCGGTCACCTTGCGGTAGAAGGTCTTGCCGTTCTGGCCCCGCAGGTCGTAGGCGTAGGGACTCTCGACGGCACCGGGCGACGGCGTGACGACCGGTTCGGGAAGTGATCCCGCTGTGGTGGCCTGGGCCTGGAGATGGCGGATCATCTGGCGGACGGCGAGGGCTTCGTCGAGCTGGGCATTGCGGCAGTAGGCGTCTTGCAGGGCTTGGAGTGATTGAATTAAGGCGGCTCGCTGCGCGTTGGCGTTCTGGAGGGGGCTTCCGCTGGTATACACGGGGTATTCGGTGTCGAAAGCGAATGCAGACCGTTCCGATCGAATACGACGAGAGGTCATCCGTCCGCCATCGTTGGCGGGGGCCACAGTCGCCGGTCCAGAACCGGGTGTCGGGGCCAGTTCCAGTTCGCCGCTGGTGAAGGCGGGAAGAATCGGGACACCGGGGGCTGGTGGTGTGCCTTGAATCGGTTGAACCTCAAAGGATTCCGTAACACCTTCGACGATCAGGAACAGTTCCCCGTCCTCCGCACGGCACACCGAACTTGCGAACAGTCCCGCAACGACAACCACCACCCAGCTGGCCAGACGCGACATGTTTCTTCTCCGTGAGATGAGGGCAAATGCCATTGTGACAGACATATGACGCACGAACGATCAAAAGATTGCATGAGGAATTCGATTTTGTCAAACGGCGAGCCCCCGGCCTAAGCCGGGGGGTTACGGCGGAGAGACTCCTGTGAGGCCGAAATCGAGATCCTGTCTTACGCGGGCGAGTCGGATTTTGGGAACCCGTGGCAGCGTGGGGAGACGGCCTGCGGGCGAGTTCGAGCCGTAGGACGGACGCCCTCGTCCGTCGCTCCCCAGGGTTGGGCACGGACGGACGAGGACGTCCGTCCTACGAGATGTCACGCTTCTTCCCGCGCGACGTATCGCCGTGTTCAACATCCTCCGCGATCCCGAGTTGCTGCACGATCCCCTTGAATATCTCCCGGTCGCTCTCCGGACGGGTCGCACTCAGCGGATGCGTCTCGTCGGTCTCAATCCACCCTCTCAGTTTCAAGAACATCGCAGCGGAATGCTTATAGGCCGGGACCGGATCGCGGAACGCCAAGCACCCGAGATACTGCAGCTGGTCATTGAGTTCGTAGAACCGCGAGTCGCCCGCTTCCCACCACGCATCCCGCTGGGCGAACAAGTCGGGGGCGAAGGCACTCAGCCCCAGCAGATAGTCACTTCCATACATCACCATGTCGATGGCCAGGTCATTGCCGGTGAAGACATGGAAGTCGGGCCGCACCTGATCACGAAGGACCAGCCGCTCCCATTCCAGCTGTCGGCTCAGCGAGGAATGCTTGGCCCCCATGCACTGCGGGATGCCCATCATCTCGCGATAGAGATCGAGTGAGTAGATCCGTCCGAACGGGGCGAACATCGTGCCGAGTTCGAACCCGATGAACTGGTCACAGCGCTGGCCAATCCGGCGATAGGCGGCGATGATCGCCTCGTCCCCCTGCCCGGTCAGACCATACGATTGGAAGATCACCGGCGTGGCCCCGGCCGCGCTGATCCACTCCATCTGTTGTGCATAGGTGTCGAGATCGAAACGGCTGCCGGGCGTATCACCGACAAAAGCTCCGGCCACGAATGGGCCGTTGTCGAGAACCTGTCGCGTGGCATCCAGTACCTGTCTCCTCGCCTTGTCATGAATCAGGTTCGCATACCCGGTGTCCATATTCACCGCCGGAACCAACCCGCATTCGGCTGTGCGTTTCACTAAACTCCGAAACGACACCCAGTCCACCTCTCCCTCTGACAAAAACGGCAACAACACCGCTGACATGCCGAGGATCTGGCGACGGGGACGGATGAGGGAGAGTGGATCGAGCGACATGTTTCGGGGCAGTTCCTGGGTCGGCGTACTTGCAAGATGTGGGGAACACGAATCTTCACTAATCTACTCTGATCTGGACCGAAATCATGTCGACCTGATGCAGCGGCCACGCCTTGCGATGCTTCACGCGGGCATGATGGAGATATCTTAACGAGCCGGAGGCGTCAACGCGGGAATCCGCGGCGAGCCCCCGGCGTGAGCCGGGGTGTTCGGGCGAGGGAACATCCGCTGGCCCCAGTGGATTGCGGCCACATGATTGACCGGAACTGAGTCGATTCCAGGGAAGACGCTCTCAGGCTCGGACACCCCGACTGACGCCGGGGGCTCGCCAGAAAGTCTCTTTTTACTACGCGTTGAGTATCGCCCCGAGATACTTGGCTCTCTGCATGAGTGTCGATCAGTGAAAATTCGTGTAGCTCACTCTTCCTTGACCAGGCCACAAGACCGTCACTACCAGCCCTTCCCCCCGGTGAGATGATGCCGCAATAAATCACTCGCCACCTTCGCGGTGCGGCTGCGCTGGATGGCGGGGTTGCCGGAGAGGACGACTCGCTCTTCGAGGACTTCATGCGGGGTGGCGAGAGCGACCCACGCCTCGACGGGAGGGGCGTTGAGTGTCTTGGGCAGTGGGGGGAACGGCGAGACCACAAGCGCGAAATCGGCCCTCATTCGCTCGCGAGCGGCTCGGGCCACCTCGCGCGTCTGGACATCCATCGGACCGGGAGTCTGCCAGCGCGCGGCGGGCCATACTTCTCCGCCGAGGTAACAGGCCGACCCCGCATCGATCCAACGCTCGGCCAAGTCGCCCGCCGTCCCGGTCTCGATCGTCACGACCGTCTGCCCCGCAGCCTCCAACTCGCGCGAGACGACATGCTCGAGTTCTTCGTCCTCGACCCCATACACATATTTTCCCAGACGTTCGCGAATCATCTGATCGGTGATCGCGATTTTCGCCCGGCATTCCTCGGCAGTGGCCGCGTGGGCAATAATCCGCAGCGTGATAGTCGCGTCGTGAGCGGTGATGCCGACTTCGGGGTCGCGGTCGCGTGCGGTCAGATCGCCCAGCAGTTCTTCCGCCTGTGACTCGCCACACCCGAAGCAGTTGATGCGAGCCTTGAGGATCACGCGGTCCTGACCCGGCAGTCGTGGCACGACTTGCTCGTGGAACATGCGGTACATCTCGCTCGGCACACCCGGCAACGCGGCCATCAAACACGCAGCCTTCCCCGTTCGCGGCACGGCCAGCCACACGCCGGGAGCTGTGCCGACGGGGTTCGCCAGCGGCTGACCACTGCGCGGGAAGTACGCTTGAATCCGGTTTCGCTCCGGCATGGGGCGACCGCGTTTCACGAAGTAGCCTTCAATGAACTCCAGTGACGCCGGGTCGAGAACGAGTTCCTCGCCCACCAGTTGGGCCATCGCCTCCCGCGTGAGGTCATCCAGCGTCGGCCCCAGCCCCCCGGTAATCACCACCAGATCAGCTCGCTCCACCGCCAGCTTCAGCGCCGAAACATTGATCGCCAGATCGTCCGTGATCGTCGTATGCCACCCGGTCACGATCCCTAAATCGGAGAGCTGAGCGCTGAGCCACTGCGAGTTGGTATTGATCTTGGCCCCCGAGGTCAACTCGGCTCCGACAGCAATAATCTCAGCCAGACGCACAGGGGAAGCAGACATGAGCAGGCATTCTTCAGAGAGCAGCGGGAATCGACCGGCATCATAAGCGTCCCCGTCGACCCCGACCACGCAAGCGATGTTGGCTGTGAGCGGAGAGAGTGTGTATCACAAAAGTCGGTCACGATGGGACTCTGCCCCCTCTCCCCACAGGCGACCCGTCTTTCGGCGACGACGCAGCTGTGGGGAGAGGGAGCAGAGTTTCACAGCCACCGAATTCTCTGATGCACACACGTGAGCGGATTCCAGGGGACTATGGCGAACAAAACCACGGGGGCGTGCCGAGCCGCTGGAGGCCAGGGGGCCAAAGATTCTCGTGTGGCCCCCGGCCCCAGCCTCCTGAAACGATCATATTCTGAGCAGCTTCGGGCTTCTCGATGAAGGGGGTTTTGTGAGGCCACCTCAACACCGGCCCCCGCAGTTCGCTTTCATCCGGGGGGCACTGTTTTTCTCTCCTCTGCGATGTGATATGGCTTCAACTCGTAGAAGGAAAAGGTCGGGTCATACAGGCCCGACACAGGTTCATAGCGGCCTTCGGTTCCCAACTTCAGATACATCAGATAGCGGTTCTTGAGGGCAGGATTGAACTCGACAAATGTCGGGCCATCAACCACGGAAATCTCGGCTGATTGGCGGACGTACCGGAGGTGGCTCAACGTGATGATTCGCCTGTCATTGTCCATAGGCCATGTCCCTCGAATGACTGACTCAACTTTGAAGTCGGTCAGTATGGGCGTTGTTTGATCTTCGGTTCCGTCGAGCTTGACCTCAACCTTGTCTCGAGTCGCGATCGCCGTTGCGATCACAACCAGCTTCGCCTGCTGCAACTGTTCGTCGAGGGAAAGCACATTCACCGGCCTTGCCAAGACTTTTGAGGCGACAGATGCCATCCCCAACCAACCCGCAAGAGTCGTGATCATTAGAGTTCGTCGTTTCATCATTTGTACTCCTGACATCGAAGCCACATGGCGAATCACCGTTCACGGTTCCCTTACGACATACTCTCCTCCGGTAAAGTTCCCGGAGATTCGGCCCATTCGCATTCTCCGGGTATCTGCTGGCGAAATTGTTCGTCCGCGTTCCGGCCAGCGGCGCTACTGATGAATAAAATCTGTCGCGAGCGAGTCGAGCCCGAGGTGGGACTTTAGCTCTACATAAGACGCTTTCGTCCCCGACGCCACCTCACCCTCGCGGCGTTTCACAGCCCGAATCAATAGGTTCTTGGGCGTGTGGTCGAGGTCGACGAACTCCAGAATCTGAGTCCGGTAGCCTGCCGACTCTAACGCCGCTGCTCGCAGGGCATCCGTGGCAAGGGCGGCGAAACGCTCCTTCAGAATGCCGTGTCGCAGCAGCAGATCGAGCGGCTCCGACTGAATCGTTTTAGCGACTTCGTGCTGGCAGCACGGGACCGCCAGGATCACGTCTGACTGCCAGCGGACCGCTTGCGCGAGAGCCTGGTCCGTGGCTCCGTCACAGGCATGCAGCGCGACGGCCAGATGCACAGGCTCCGTCTGCTCGACGGCTGAAATCGGCTGCGCGGCGAACTCGATACCATCAAGTTGCAGCCGCTCGCACAAACCTCGGCAGGTCTCGATCACGTCGGCGTTCTGGTCAATGGCCAGGATACGAACCTCGCGCTGCTTGACCGTGACCAGCAAGTGGTGCAGCGCAAAGGTCAAATAGCTCTTGCCTGACCCAAAGTCGACCACGCGCAGCGGTCCCACCTGGGGCAGGTGCGGCACGATGTCGTGGACTAACTCCAGAAAGCGATTGATCTGGTGGAATTTGTGGCTCATGCTGGCCCGGACGCGGCCCTCCGCAGTCATGACGCCGATGGCTTCCAGGAACGGGCAGGGTTCTCCCTCGGGGATCAGGTACTGCTTCTCGCGATTGTGCGTGACCGGCGGGGGCGTGCGCTGAGTGGCCTTCTCAGTGGCTTTGACGGATACACCATCGCGCGAGCGAAACTGGAAGTCCGACGCGGTCGTCAGCAGGTTGGCTTCGCGATACACCTGCGGGAACAACTCACTCGCCCGCAAGATGCTGGCCCGGACTGATAAGTTCTCGTGCTTTTCTTGAGTCCCGACCCGCGCAGTCCATTGCAGCTGGAGTCCGTCTTTCAGCTGGATGCAGCGGACGGTGTAGCGTGTGGGCGGCGGCTCGGACTTTGATTTCGTGCCTGCGTTGGGAGCGCTGAAGACGAGCTTGACGAGTGATTGCGAGGCGACTGCTGCTTCGAATGCCGGGGTGAGTGAGGGCGGCATTTTATAGTTCATTCCGTGAGCGGCACGGCGCTAGCCGCCGGTTCTTTTGACCGTTGTGACGCCGGGATTTGGCGTCTGGACGAACCACGTTGTGGGGAACCGGCGGCTAGCGCCGTGCCGCTCACGACCGGATGAATCCATGTAAGGCCGGGCTCAGTATCAGCCACGGCTCTCCCACGTTCTGGCGAACGCGACTACACCGTTTCCGAGGTCAACTCGACCGGAGCCGACTTGGGGGGCTCGAACTTGGGAGCGATGATCGTCTCGTCCAAATTGGCCAGCGGTTCGGGGCGCTTGGCCGAGGGAGTCGGAGTGTAGGCCGGGGTATAGGCGCTCTTGTTGCGGCCCTCGAGTTCGTCCTGGAACCCGCTCATCCCCTTCTTGAACTCGGAAAGTCCCTTCCCGAGGTTCTTGGCCACCTCGGGCAATCGCTTGCCGAACAGCAGCAGACCAATCATCCCAAACACGAACAGTTCGCCGACACCCAAACCAAACATGTCTCACCTCCGACCGGCGGGTTATGACCGAGGTGGTCAAACGAGTGCCGGAACCCTGAACACATATAATACCATCCTAATGTCCACGATGTTCGAGTCAAATCGGTCGGACACACGATTGGAGTGTCGGAGATTCGGGGAAGGTTCTCTTGTGCAGGCCGTAAACAGCGAGCAGTAGACGGGTTGCATCATATTCGGTCGGCCAGGGACACGTTGACGCCATTCCAGCGGCCCCTATAATCCGGTCTGTCGATCGGGGGACAAGGAGTCAGCCATTCCGCCCTGTGACGCGGATGACCCCCACGCAGGAGTAATTCAGATGGCCGCAGCGAACGTTGTTGAAATCACCGATGCCAATTTCGAGGCCGAAGTCAGCCAGAGTGCTGTCCCGGTGCTGGTCGACTTCTGGGCCACCTGGTGCGGACCGTGCATGCAGCTTTCCCCGACGATCGATGCACTGGCCACCGAGTTCTCCGGCAAGGTCAAAATCGGCAAGGTGAATATCGACCAGAACCGCGCCCTGCCCGTCAAGTACCGCGTGAATGCCATTCCGACGTTGATCATCTTCAAGGGGGGGGCCGTCGTCGAAACGATGCAGGGGGCTCAGTCCAAGGACAAGCTGACTGCGATGTTGAACAAGCACGCATCCTAGCGTAGCTGCCTTCCCCAGAAGGCGGGCGGCGACTCTGGGCGTTGTCGGTGCCCACTGACATCCGAAGTCTTCCGAGACTTCGGATGTCTTGCTCGATGACTCCACACAGAGCGTCGCGAGGAGTGTCACATGCGGTTGCTCAATCTCTGCATCTGCTGCACCTTGTCATTTGCGTGGCTAGCCCAACTGGCACACGCAGATGATCCTCTACGCGGGGAGCCACCTGCAGCCACCGACGTCAGCCCCCCGACTCCCCCGACGATCGGAGCCGATGCCTGGGCAGAAATCATTCGCGAGGTCGTGATCGCAGCTGTCCCGGAAAAGTCAGTCGAGGACGAGCACTGGGGAGGCACCGCCAAGGTCTTCTCGCGATACGAAATTAAGACGAAGAAGGGGCGTATCTCCATGCGCCCGCTGACCAGTGAGGTGAATCACGGGTTCTGGCAGCGGTACACCGTCACGATGCTTAAACCCGCTGAGACGTTCCAGATCGAATTTCAGAACGTCCAACGACAGCCCGATGGGCAACTCACTTTCACCATGCAGTTGATGCTGCAAGCGCGAGTGAATTCGGAATTCGAGCACTGGGTGTATGGCGTCAAGGGCTTGAATGGGCAGATCGAGGCGGACGTAACGATCACCGCCCTGACCGATTGCTCGTTCGACCTCAAAGCGGTGACTGAGAAGGGCCAACTGCTGCCCTCCCTGCAACTGGTCCCCGAGGTTGCCGATCTTCAGCTCAAGGTCCACGATATCGACGCTCGGAAGATCGGGCTGATTGGCGGATCGGCGGCCGAGGAACTCGGGAACAATTCGCGGACGACGGTCAACAACGTCCTGAATGAGTTCGAAGGGGCGATTCTGAAGAGTCTGCGGCGGAAGATTGAGAAACAGAAAGATCGCCTGCAGATTGCCCCCTCGAAGCTGCTAGGGGGCTGACGTGAACAAACTGTGAACCTGTACCCGTATCGTGGGCTTTAGCCCAATGGTCCCTTACTTTTAGCTTACCAACCCGACGCGTCAGCGAGGGAAACGCAAGGAAAAATCGCTTTCACTCCCCCTCGCTGACACGTCGGGCGAGTAAAATAAGTGCCATTGGGCATTAGCCCACGCGACCACGGATTTTCTGAGAAACAACATCATCACAACCCTTACGTCACAACTTCCCAGTTCGCCACGCATGATCGATACCACCCTCAAGCTGTGGGCCTTGGCGGGTGCCTGAAGTAAATCCGCTTCGTCAGGAAGAATAGCCAGTCACTCCACTCGTGATGGACCCTACCTTCATATGAGGTGTCCCGCACTCACTCCCCAAGTCCACCCATGCGCTCCGTTCTCATCTGCCAGCATGACTCTGCTCTCGTGCGCGAGATCATGCCCCGCTGGCTGGCCAGTTTCACCGACTTGACGGGGGTGCTGGTGATCCGCGAGCCGAGAGGGCATCGCTGGGCGAAGGTGAAACGCAGCCTGCGCCAGCAAGGAGTCTGGGGCACAATCGACCTGCTGGCTTATCGCCTCTTCCACCGGATGCGGCACGGTGCCGGGGATCGTCGACAAGAAGCCCAGATTCGACAGACCCAGGGGTCGCTCTATCCCCCCGTCCCGTATCCAGTCCCAGTGCTCGAAGTGAGTTCTCCGAACAGCTCCGCAGCCCAGGCGTTCATTCAGTCCTGCCAGCCGGAGATCATGCTGGCGTGTTGTAAACACATTCTGAAACCGGCCATCTTTGAGCAGGCCAGCCAGGGAACGTACGTGATGCACCCCGGAATCTGTCCGGAGTATCGCAACGCGCACGGCTGCTTTTGGGCGCTGGTCAATGGCGACATGAAACGGGTCGGCATGACCTTGCTGAGGATTGATCGCGGCATCGACACCGGGCCCGTCTACGGGCATTTCTCCGCTCCCTATGACGAGGTGCATGAGTCGCATCTCGCCATCCAGCGTCGCATGACCTACGGCAACCTGAATCACGTTCAGCGAGTTCTGGAACAGATCGAGGCGGGAGTTGCAGAACCGATTTCCACCGCCGGACGATCGTCCGCAGTCTGGGGACAACCGACGCTGTCGAGTTACTGGAGGTGGAAACGTGCCGCGCAGCTGCGGCAAGAACTCGCCCTGAACGGACAGAATGCCGACATGATCGAGGAACCACTCGTCCCGGCCAGTTCCCGCAGTGCCTCAGCGATCTCGCCGACCGAGCCTCATCCGAGCCTGCACTCTCTCGATGGACGATGACTCGCGGCGTTCCGCATCTTCCCGAGATATGCTTCAGAAACGTCGGCAGAGATTCACCTCGGTGGAGCAGGATGTCGCCCCGCTGCGATCGGGATTCATCCTGTGAATCCAGTCCATCCTATCAAACTCGGTCAGCCCGAATATCAGGTTTCTCCGTGGTGCAATGCCGTCGTAACCGACTTCTTGAATGCATCGACTCCGCCCGCGTGTGTGCATCACTACATTCAATCAGTCGATCAAGAACGACTCCCGAGTACGTTGCCGCTTCCCGGCTCCTCCTTCACATCTCTACGAAACACAAGCTTCTTGACCGGTGCCTCAGCGAGTTGGTCGCCCAGCAATCTACCCGTTCGTTAGCGTTCTCGAGCATATGAAGACAGCTGGTGTCACGCAGAGGCGCAGAGGCCGCAGAGCTTCCGAAATTGTCCCCCGGCTGCTCCTCCTCTGGCCTGCGCAAAAGCCACGTCACTTGGGCTGCAGTCTGGGGGGGCGTTTCTGTTCTTGGTTTTTTGTGTGTGTTCGTCACTCCCGGCAGAGACCGCGCAGGACCACGCTGCATCTGCACGAGAATCTCCCTGAGCGGGAAGCGTCAGCACTTGGGGCGAGTCGCGTGAGACAGGGAGCAGGAGAGTTCCTCACGCGAGGGCGCGAAGAAACAGAGCCCGTCCCTCTTCCTCTTCTTCGCGCCTCCGCGCCTCCGCGTGAGACATTCCTGCTCAGGGAGTCGTAGTCAAGTTCCCGGATAGACCTCCCCCCCAAAAAAAGCCGACTTTTGCGCAGGCCAGTCCTCCTCTTCCTCTGCGAAATCCGTGCCTCTGCGTGACACACTTTTCCCGCCAGTCGGCGTAGTGGTCGAACCCCGAGTGCCTCTGTCTCGTGACGGTCAATCACCGCCCCAGTGCCGTCTTGACTGATGCGCACCCAGCAGCGGCTCCGCCCACCTCTCCCATCAAAGACACTGGATTCATTCTCCCGCTTGGTGTCTACTGCTCTTCAGGAGACCCGACTCATGAATGCTCTCAGCTGTTGTTTTGTTCGCAGGCTTGTTGTTGTCACCTTGATGGTCAGCGGAGGAGCGAGTCTCCGGCTCGCTATGGCCCAGGAGGATGTCCTGCCCGGCACGCAGAAGCTGGAGTTGACCGAGCCGCTGGATGTCGTGATGGTTCGCGGGATCAGCGAGTTCGCCGAGCAGGAGATATCCCTCTCCCGCGACCGCCGCGAAGCCCACTGGCACCGCGACTACAGCAGCCCCGAGGCGTATGAGAAGAGCATCGCCCCGAATCGCGAGCGGTTGCGGACGTACATTGGGGCGGTGGATGAGCGGGTGAAGGATGCTCCCGTACTCTACGACCCGATTCGGCACCGTCATAATTCAGTGCTTGCAGGCAATCAGTTGCGAGTCGATGTCTTTGAAAACGTTTCAGTCGAAATCGTCACTGCAGGTCGGTCAAATAGTCCTTCTCGCGTAATTTTGATTAGTGATCCCGAAAGCGATCCCGAGGAGTATCTTGGATGCTTGCCTGGTCTGCCTGCCCACCATCAGTTGGCTAAAAGGATTGTCGATGAAGGGATCAATGTGTTCATGCCGGTGGTGTTGAACCGCAGTGACGAGTTTTCCGGCAATACCAACGTACGCTTTACAAATCAGCCTCATCGGGAATTCATCTATCGTGGCGCGTTCGAAATGGGACGCCACATCGTGGGGTACGAGGTTCAGAAGATACTGGCGACCGTCGATCTGCAAGTGGCTACGAATTCTCTATGGAAGAAAGAGGGAACCCCGATTGTCGTCTGGGGACACGGTGAAGGTGGACTGCTCGCGCTGCATGCCGCAGCCATCGACACACGAATCGATCTCTGCGTCGTTTCGGGCTACTTCCAAGAGCGAGAGAGTGTCTGGCGGGAACCGATCTATCGCAACGTCTGGCGACAGCTTTCCGAATTCGGGGACGCCGACATTGCCAGCCTGATCGCTCCGCGTCAGCTAATCATTGAGGCATGCACGGCTCCAGAGGTCGATGGGCCACCAGATCCTCGTCCAGGCCGCAGCGGTGGGGCAGCTCCCGGTGCGATTCGGACGCCCGTGATTGATTCCGTCGAACGCGAGTTCGCCCGAGCTAAGGCTCACTTCGACAAGCTAGGAGCAGGCGACAACATTCGTCTGATCAAGTCTGGTGATGGAACCGGCCCAGCAGGAGCATCTAAAACCGTAGCTCTGATTCAAAAAGCTTTCAACGCGGAGGGGGTTAGGCATCCCCTGATTGAAGAACCAGAAGATGAGAGTCATCGTCAACATATTATCGCCCGGCAGAAGCGGCAGTTCGAGGAACTCCGCCGCCACACGCAGCGGTTGATGCACCTCTCCGACAAGGTCCGTGACAAGTATTGGGCCGGGGCCGATCGGTCGTCGCTGGCGAAGTGGGAAGAGACTCAGGAAGCGTATCGCACCAAGGTCTACGATGAACTGATCGGTCGCATCCCGTACGACCTGCTGCCGCCGAATGCGCGGACGCGGAAGATCATTGATGAGCCGACGCATACGGGGTACGAGGTGGTGCTGGATGTGTGGGAGAAGGGGAGCGGTCAGCCATCAGCCATCAGCAGTCAGCCAGAGGGATCTGACGCTCAACCCACAACGCTCAACCCTCAACGACTTCCCTCCGTCATCGCGGGCGGCATCCTGCTCCTGCCCAAAGATCTCAAGCCCGGTGAGAAGCGGCCAGTTGTCGTCTGTCAGCACGGCCTCGAAGGGGTGCCGATGGACACGATCATTGAAGACCCCAAATCTCCCGCCTTCGCTCCCTACAAGGGGTTCAGCTCCGCGCTCGTCAAGCGCGGGTTCATCGTCTATGCCCCGCAGAATCCCTATCGCGGGCACGACGACTTCCGCGTGATCCAGCGGAAGTCCAACCCGCTGGGCCGATCCCTGTTCAGCTACATCATCCCCCAGCACCAGCAGACGCTGAACTGGCTGGCCAGCTTGCCATTCGTGGATGCGGACCGGATCGCGTTCTATGGGCTGTCGTATGGCGGGAAGACGGCAGTGCGCGTGCCGCCGATGTTGCCAGCCAAAGAGAGCCCAGAGGTCGCTTTGTTGATGAAAGAGAAGGGGTGGAGTCGTCTTGAATGTAGCTGGTATGGACTTGGGAGACGCCCTGACAATACACCTATCGATACATTCAGCAGGTACTCCGATCAAAATGGCAAGGCAGATGTCTATCTCACTTGGGGGTATGCCAATGGAGGTGGCGTCATTCTTTCTGGAATCGATCGCCAAGTGATTAAGCCCGATGAGTTAACGGCCTACGTGTCTTCATTACCAAGCCATGACTTTGCCTGTATCAACGAAGCCAAGAACGCTCCGTTTGTGAAAGACCCCGAAGCTGTCGGTGGTACGAAATGGTTTGAGAAACAGCTTTTCGCGGCAGGATGCAAGCGGGTGTTGCAATCAAACGGCTTGGCGAGTGGAGCTATCGTTTCCGCTGACACCTTCGCAGGCGATCTCCCCTCCCCCGGCTACTGCCTCTCCATCTGCTCCGCCGACTTCAACGAGTGGGTCATGAAGAACGCCTCCTACGAGGACCGCTACAGCTACATCTTCACCGGCGAATACGAGATCTTCGAGTGGAACATGGGGCATGTCGCCAACTATGCGGAGCTGTCGAACCTGATGACACCGAGGCCGTTCATGGTCGAACGCGGGCACGATGACGGCGTGGCTCCGGACGAGTGGGTGGCCTGGGAATACGCCAAGGTCAAACGCCACTACGACAAACTCGGCATCGGCGACCGCACCGAGCTCGAGGTCTTCAACGGCCCGCACACGATCAACGGGGTGGGGACGTACAAGTTCCTTCATAAGCACCTGGACTGGCCGGAACCGAAGTGAGTGGTATTCAACGTATTCAGTGAAGTTCTTGACGCAACGAGCATGACAACAGATACTATTGGTGAGACGGACTCCACGAAATCCATGTGTTCGACCAAGAACTGCCATGCCTACGCTGCAACCAACGACTTTTGATCGAGATGCAATGGCTCGCTGGTATGCGAAGTCGCACCTGAAGACCGATCAGGGAATCGTGTCAGTCCATTACCTACCCACTGATTCCGGGGATACAGAAATTCGGTTCATTGAGGTCAATGAATTGATCGGTGATCGCTGCGATGATGCCCTTGAAATCATCGACTTTGGAGTTGACTTCGGAACAGAGACGGCGCATCGACTATTGATTTTGGATGTCACACCCGATCAATGGTCTCGGATTTTCCAGAAATCACTAGCACTCCCCGCAGGCTGGTCTTTGGACGACGCCGAGAACTACACATCGCCAGATCAGATCGACACAGTAGCTGAAGATTCCGATGAATAGATCCCAGGAACTCTGTTGGATGCAAGCGAAATCCGACTTCGAGATCTTCGAGCGACTTCGAGATCTTCGAGCGACTACGAAGTCAGGGAGTCGACCAATGCCATTTGCTCCACAATCTTCAAATGTGTTCCGAGAAGATTGCGAAAGCTTTCTTTTGGCGAAGTGGCCCCGCACCCACCAAGGCGAGTCATCTTGGATTCGTTCGATTTCTCACCCTGTTGACACAGCCTCGCCAGAGCAAAAAACAAGACCGAATCGCGACTCTCTTCGGGTACAAGCGATTTAACGATTTTCAGTCTCTGGTTAAGAGGACATCCCCGCTGGCGTATGATTTGGAGCGATTGGCGCCCGCAGTTGCAGGAGATGACCGACCCAACGCAGAGTACCCGTGGCCTCGTCAAGATCCCCAACATGCCCCTGTAGCGTTCGACTTTCCCACATGGCGTGAGTTCGAGAAACCAAACGGCAGAGAGTTGATGAAGATCATCAAGAGTGCTGTACTGCGGTTTCCAGAGTATGCGAGTCCCTAATGCAATTGGCCAGTGGAACTGATACGAAACAACTTCCCGATTTGATATTGAACAGAAGATCGCCAAGGAAGCCAGGGGACTTCAGCGGGAGCCCTTGGCTTCCTGCTGTTCAAATCGGGATCTGATTTTGGACCATGTCCTAAGCGGCCCGGCGCAGTGGCACAGTGGTCCGACCGGTCTCGACGCCGAACGCTTGGCCGACCGCCTGAATGACGCGCTGCTGGCGCGCCTCACCCAGTTCCGCATAGATCGGCAGCGCGAGAATCTCGCGGCTGGCCCGCTCGGCTTCGGGGAACTGCCCCGGCTGGTAACCCAGTGACTGGAAGCAGGTCTGCAAGTGCAGCGGAGCCGGGTAATAGACCGCGTGGCCGACCTGCGAGGTCTTCAGCTGATCCATCAGCTTCGCCCGCTGGCCATCGTGGACGCGGACGCAGTACTGGTTGTAGACGTGGTAGTTTTGCGGAAGCGTGACCGGCGTGGTGATTGCACCTTGC
Organism: Planctomycetota bacterium; assembly: GCA_031431195.1. GTDB lineage: Bacteria > Planctomycetota > Planctomycetia > Planctomycetales > Planctomycetaceae > TH-plancto1. The sequence continues at coordinate 15,538 of JANPCU010000363.1, forward strand.
AGGCCCAGGCTGGCGAACGCCGCATCGTAGCGGGCGGCGTTGGCGCGGCGGCCTGCGGTCCACTCATCGAGCTTACGCAACTTCACCCGCAGCACCGCAGCTTGCAGGGCATCGAGGCGGCTGTTGAAACCGACTTCCACATGGTCGTAACGGCCCACGTCTCCGTGAACTCTCAGGCGACGCAACCGAGCATTGAGGTCGGCATCATCGGTGGACAGCATGCCGCCGTCTCCCGCACCGCCCAGGTTCTTCGTCGGGAAGAAGCTGAAGCAGGCAATCGTCCCCAGCACGCCCGAACGGCGATTGTCGTACTTAGCCCCGATCGACTGGGCCGAGTCCTCAACGATCGACAGACCATGCTGCACAGCTGTCCGCCACAGCGGCTTCATGTCAGCGCATTGACCATACAAGTGGACCGGCATAATCGCCTTCGTCCGGCTGGTGACAGCTGCGGCGACAGCTGCGGTATCGAGGTTGTAGGTGAGCGGATCGATGTCGACGAAGACCGGTTTGGCTCCGACGCGGACAATCGAACTGGCGGTGGCGAAGAAGGTGAATGGGGTGGTGATGACTTCGTCACCGGGACCGACATCCAGAGCCATCAAGGCCAGCACAAGGGCATCGGTCCCCGAAGCACACCCAACGGCGAACCGCGAATCGCAGTGGCTGGCGATCTCGGTTTCGAGACCCGCGACCTCTTCGCCGAGGATGAAGCCCTGCTTGGCGAAGACCCGTTCAACGGCCTCCATCACTTCATCACGCTGAGTCTCAAACTGCTCTACGAGATCGATGAGAGGCACCGGCGCATGGTCCGGGTGGGTCATCGAGAGAATTGTCTGCGACATGCTGCGACTCCATTCGCGACTCACGCGGCCAATCAATGGGAAAACCGCCTGGCTCCGCCAAACGATTCCCCTTGGACATGGGACCATAGACCGGTGCCGGGAGAGTGTCAAGAGGGGGCCGCGAGGTCGGGAAGGGCAGCGGCAACAGTTGCCGTCCCCAAGGTGGAAACATCAGCGGCGAGAGTTTGGCGTGAGCCAGGAGGCAGACGAGAGTGAGAGTTCTCTTTCATTTCACTTGCCCACCGCCAATTGGCCGGGTATCCTTGGGGTACATGGTGGGATTAGCTCAGTTGGTTAGAGCGTCGGATTGTGGATCCGAAGGTCGCGGGTTCGAGCCCCGTATCTCACCCTTCTCTCGCCTCATTCGCAAACCCTGCGAATGAGGTTTTTTTATTGGGTTTTAGGCTGTTTGGGCCGCTCATATGGCCTTCTGCAGTTCCATAGGCTTTTTTGGATGCGATGTCAGGAAAGGACACGAATTGCGTCCGTTCGCCAACTGCCTCGCGGGGGCCAGCGAGCGGCGGACGTGAGTCTGCCGAGTCCCCCGCAGGCGAAACAGCGGGTTCCCCTTCCCCCCAGGGCCTCCGCATCTTATCACTTGGCAATTTGCAGGAGCAGAGCCTCGAGGTGGTCGTTGTTCCACCCGGCTTGCTTCCGTTTGCCGGCGATGCTGCCTTTTAACTGAGTGTCCTGCGTCAGAATCAGCAGGGCCAG
>JANPCU010000364.1:0-42233 GCA_031431195.1 Planctomycetota bacterium
AGTTTTTCACACGAACGGACAAGGATGTCCGTCCTACGAAATGCCCTCAGTTCTCTCCGCGCGAAGTATCACTGGGATCTGTTTTGCATTGATGGCACCGTGATCGGCGCTCATAAAGCCGCAGCTGGGGCTCGAAAAAAAGTGAACGATGAGCCCACCGACCAGGCGTTGGGACGGTCGCCAGGCGGCTTTGGCACCAAGCTGCAAGTGTTGTGCGACGCGAGCGGCTGGCTGTTGACGGTGGCTCTGACGCCCGGTCACCCACGAGACGCAAGCCCCGGAATTCACCACGGAGGCACGGGGGCACGGAGAAGACCTGCACAGAGAAGACGCGGTCCCGTTCCGAGGGCCAAGGACACACTTCTGAAGGATCGCGGATCGCTTGCGGTCGCTCAATCGACTGATGTGAATATCGTCTCGGAGCGATTCTGAACACCCCCCGCTCTTCTCCGTGCCTCCGTGCCTCCCTGGTGAAACTCTGCCGCTGCCGACTTCTCTGATGCACACACGCCGGCTGAACGATCACGGGGCAGTCTGAGAATGCCGAATCGCCGGACGATGCGTGCCGCACGAGTCGCACCGAAGAGGAGTTCTCTGACGGCTGGCGCAGGCACCCGGTCCGACGGACCACTGACTCGCGGAATCCCCCGCCGAGGCCGCCTGCCACGGGTGATGCCGACCCGGTCCAGCCGATCAGATCTGGGTATGGTTTCCCTAAGTGTCGGCGTCGACGAGTGCGGTGTTCGCACAATCGGACTGTTCGAATCGTCGGGTCGAATCCTCAGATTCGTCAGGACTCTACGAAAATCATGCCGGTGGATCGTTGCTGTCCATCGACATCAGACCTGATGCGTAGAATTCGGCACGGGTGAAGAGCCAATCTTACCCCGTCCCGGACAGCGAGACATACATTGGAAGCGGACGGAGTTTTGTCTCGAAGCCACGCCATGTGGCTTTGCTGTTTCGGGGGACCGAATCTACGAAGTTGAGGTTGCCATGCCACGTCAAGATGCACTCCTGCGGTTGTACCGGCGACTCCTCACCCAGCGAGACGAGTTGCAACACCAGTTGGACTTGGACATTTCCCATGCCGGTGACTCCGGCAGCGCGATGGGGGATTCCGCAGACATTGCCAATGACGATGTCGAACGCGAATTGAGTTCCCAGCTGGCTTCGCTGGAAAGCCGGGAGCTGGAACAGACCGAGGCCGCGATCCTCGCCCTGCAGCAGGGTCGATACGGCACTTGCGAAGAGTGTCAGCAGGCGATCCCGCTTGCCCGGTTGCAAGCGATCCCGCAGTCAACGACCTGTATTGGCTGCCAGCGCAGTGAAGAGCGGGGAGGACGCACGAAAGGCGTTCGCACCAACTGGACCACTGCCTGGCGCGATGAAGTGCGTGCGCGGGATGTGGCGACCACACTGGAGAATTTGAGTATCCCCGTTGATCGATGATTCACTCACTGTGTGACAGTGACACAGGGAAGTGGATCGCACGGTCGACGACGTTGAAACAGGGAGAGGCCAGATGGATTTTCGCAGATCGCTGATCGTCGGAACCACACTGACATTGGGTCTGGTGGTGGCGGCTTTGGCTACTCCCGAGATTTCCATGCCTCGCGCTCGCGCTCAGACTCCTTCTGCCGGTCGGGTGCGTGATGTGCTACCACGTGGCGTGCTCGATGACGCCGGTGAGCAATTGGCCCGCATCTCCGCTCATGTGCAGGGATCGGTCGTCCATATCGAGAGTAAGCGTGAAGGCCGGAGCGGGAGTACGATCGAAGAGACCGGCTCCGGGATTATTATGCGGAGTGTCCGCTCTCCGAAACTGTTTGTCGTCACGAATCGCCATGTGATTCGCGGCTCGACGCCGAAGCGGATTCAGATCAAGCTGCAAGATGGGCAGATCATTCACCCGACCGAGGTCATAGAAGACGCACCGACGGATGTCGCGGTCCTGCTGCTGGCTGAGACGAACCTCAGTTCGTGCGGGTGGGGCGACAGCGACAATCTGGACATCGGACACATGGTCCTGGCGATGGGAAGTCCGTTTGGGTTGAGCCAGTCGGTCACACTGGGGATCATCAGCGCCAAGGGTCGGCGCTCGCTGGTCTTGGGAGACAAGGGCGAAGATGTCATCAACCAGGACTTCCTGCAAACGGATGCCGCCATCAATCCAGGAAACAGCGGCGGCCCCCTGATCGATCTGCAAGGCCGAGTGGTCGGCATCAACACCGCCATCGCCTCTCAAGGCGGCGGCAATGAAGGGATCGGCTTCAGCATCCCCAGCAACCTCTGCAAACAAGTCGTGGAACAACTCCTCGAACATGGCCGGGTCCAGCGGGCGTTTCTCGGTGTGCGTCTCGACGAGGAATTCGATGACGCAGCTGCACGTCAGCTCAGACTCAATAAGGTGCAGGGAGCGCGCGTGGTCCAAGTCTACGGAGACACGCCCGCCGAGGTCGCGGGTTTGCAGATTGACGATGTCGTCATGACGTTTGATGGCCAGAAGATCGAGGACCAAAGTCATCTGATTCACTTGGTGAGCTTGACCCCGGTCAACAAGACAGTCCGGATGGAGGTGCTGCGCAGCGGGTCGCGGATCAATGTGGATGTCCGCCTGACCGAGCGGAAGCCGAATACCACCAGCCAGCGGGACGACCAGCCCGGCCCCTTCCAGCTGAATTCGTTCTCTGAGCGCCGGGCGAGGCCGACTGGTCTCACGGTCGTGACTCTCGACGAATCGTTGTCCTTGCAAATCGGTTGTCGTCCCGGTGGGCAAGGCGTCGTGGTGATACATCGCACCGCCCGCACTGATGATCCAGAGGCGTTGCAATTGTACGACGTGATCGAAGAGGCCGGTCGCCAGCCCGTCCGTGATGCAGGCGATCTGGAGCGGATCGTCGCCGATTCTTCCGGGCCGCTGTTGCTGAAAATCAGCCGCACGATCGACGGCGAGACCGAGACCCGCCTGATCCTCTGGCGGTCGCCGAACGCTCAAGAGTCCGAATGAATGGACTGCCTCGCTTTCTATTCTGATGTTTTTCTCCGATGGGACTGGAGTAAAGACGGGGCCAGAGGTTAATTTAAGCGAGATGGTGCCTCGTCTGTGTTTCCTTTTTGTACTCGTTCTGAGTCACCACATCCCCGTCAAATCTGAAAAGGCATCTGGCCATGGCGAATGAGGCAAATTCCACCGGTGAGAAGCCCTGTCCCGACTGCGGGGAAATGGTCCGTCCGAATTCCGTGCGGTGCTGGAACTGCGGCGGCTTCATGCGTAAGGACATGGCCGTCAAATACCAGCAGATGCAGTTGAACCCTAAGCCGCTCACTTATCTGGAGATGAGTGAGAAGGACATGGGGGCACTGCCGCTGGCCGGTGATGACGACGACGACTTCGAACTGTCGGTCCCGATGATGCAGTCGTCGTCGTTCACGACCCCGTCGGCTCCCTCAAACCAAGTTCGGATTGAGCCTCCGAAGGATTTTTCGGATCTGCCCTCATTGGCCCCGTCTCCGCTCATGCCGCTGGGAGGATTTGGAGTTGCGGACGATTCATCGCCGTTACCGTCCTTGACTCCGCTCGGGTCGGCCCCCACCAAGTCGGAACGTCCCAAGTCCGAGGACGACGCCCTGTTCGACATGGTCACACAGGATGTCTCCGAGTCCGAACAGCGCAAGAAGAAACGCCGCCCGAACAGCCTGTCTGGCGGCGTCCGCACAGCGACCGGCGGGTTCATTATCTACTGCCCCTATGGCTGCCGGTTCGAGGTCAAGGACGCGCATCGCGGGATGCAGGGGCGGTGTCCCCGCTGCCGCGCGGCGTTCATTGTCCCTGTCGATCCACCGGATTACTCCGCGGCCAAGAAGTCCGCTGAGGGTCCATTAGCAGGTGTTGCGGCAACAGGTCCGCAGGACGCAGCCGGGGCCTTCTCGGGCTGGATGAAGGATCTGCACTTGCACACGGTCAGCCCCGACAAGTTGAAACTCAAAGCCGACAGTTTGCTCAAAGAGTTCGTCGAATATGATGTGGCGTTTGCGGCGGACCAGATGTTGATCGTGAATATCGCCCCGAAAAAGGCGGGCGGTCTCTTCGGGGGCGGCGGCGGCGACAAGAAGAAGACCGAAGCCCGGGAGGCGATGCTGCAACACCTGAAAGACGGTAAGCCCATTTCAGAGCTGCCCGGTACTGATAAGCAAGTCTTCACCGCTGAGCAGATACGACAGCTGAGAGTCGTCCAGCCGGTGGCCAACCGCGCGGAATCGCTCTTCGCGGGGATTCCGGTCTTCGGGACGGGTCGCATCGCCTTGCAGCTGCCTTACCGGGATGACCCGAATGCACTGCCGGAGTACTTGTCATTCAGTTTGTCCGAGTTCCGCGCCTTGGCCAAGGCGCTGCATGATCGGTATGGCTTGACGGGGTTTGGAGCGGCGTGCGGGGCACCGCTGGAGGATGCGTTCGACGAGTTCGCCTGTCACACGACGAAGGGGCCGATTCGTGTGCTCCGTCAACTGGAGTTCTATAAGGCCGACCCGAGTTTCAAACTCGCCACGGTCGCCTACCAGTGTGTCTCCTGCAAAATCACTCTCAGCGAAGAAGGCCGCGCGAGGGACAGCTTTGGCGGCAAAGATGGCAAGGCGATTGCCAAAGCCAAGTGCCCGAAGTGCCAGCAGAAATTCGGGGACAATCCGTTGCTGGCCATTGCTCCTGCCGCTCCCGAAGCTCCGCCCAAACCGTAGGCGATGTCGCTCCGCGACTCGTATTCCGTCGGAGGGCAGACTCGTGACAAAGACACAACGGGTTGCGAGCAGTGAGTGACCGTCGGCGGTGTGTCGTCTCTCGCTCCACGAAGGAGCGTCCATTCGCGGAGCATCAGGCGACACAGCCCGTGCCCCTTCCAGACTCTCTGATTGATACCCGAGTTGACCTCAAGGACTGTTCATGATTCGCGTCGCCATCCTCGGAGCTACGGGATACACCGCTTACGAACTGATGCGGTTGCTGCTTAGGCATCCGCAAGCTCAGATCACCGTCGTGACCAGTCGCACGGAGACCTCACATATCTCGCAGGTGCATCCAGCGCTCTACGGTCGGCTTGATCTGCGCATGGAAAACCCGTCGCCCGAGGAATTGGCGGAGCGAGCGGATGTCGTCTTCTGCTGTTTGCCCCATGTCGCCAGTATGGAGACGGTGCCGAAATTGTTGTCGGCGGGGCTGAAGGTGATCGATCTGTCGGCGGATTACCGGCTCAAAGATCCGGGTGTCTATGAGACCTGGTACAAGCATGTGCATACCGACCCGACGCGATTGGGGACGACGGTGTATGGGTTGCCAGAGCTGTTTGCTGATCGCATCCCGGGGCAGTCGTTGATTGCGAATCCGGGGTGCTATACGAGTACCTCGATCCTCGCACTGGCTCCGCTGCTGGCTGCGAAGCTGATCGAGCCAACCGACATCATCATCGATGCCAAGAGTGGTGTTTCGGGAGCGGGACGCACTCCCAAGGTGAACATCCTCTACGCGGAGTGCAACGAGAACTTCTCAGCGTACTCGGTCGGCGATCACCGGCACACGCCCGAGATCGAGCAAGTGCTGAGCGAGGTCAGCGGACAGCGGGTCGAGGTCATCTTCACGCCGCATCTGGTCCCCATGGATCGCGGCATCCTGGCCACGATCTACGCAACGCCGACCGGCCCCGTGACCCAGACTCAGCTGATGGATGCCATGCGCCGCTACTATGCCGGGAAGCAGTTTGTGCGTGTCGTCGACCATCTGCCGCGGACCAAAGACGTGGCCTACACGAACTACTGCGACATCACGGCTCGCGTCGTGCGAGGCAAGGTGCTGGTGTTCGGGGCGCTCGACAACCTCATCAAGGGAGCCTCCGGCGTCGCGGTGCAAAACTTCAACCTGATGTACGGATTCGCCGAGGGGACTGCGCTGGAGGCGTAGTGCCTCGTCAATTCTTCATGTTGGGATCGAGTGGCCGGGTCTGAGGCTTGGCGAAGGCCCGGAACAGTACAACGTCAATCTACATTCCTCGCATGGACGAGGCAGTCGTTTGTTTCATCTGTGAAAGCGTCCTGACTCCCCGCGAGGATTCCCCGGCGATGATCAACTCCTCTTCCATTGGCGATCCAGCCTGTTTTCTGCCCATCGATACGCTGGAGAGACAACTCTCCCAGTCGCCCCCCGCACCACGGGATCGCGGTGTGATCACGCGGATTCTGGTGCGACACGAAGGCGGCGTGCGCCAGCTCTTGGAAACGACAGAGCTGACTGTCGCTGGCGGCCTCGTCGGTGACTCCTGGGGCCGCGATCCCCAGCGTGATCCGCAAGCTCAATTGGCCGTGATGCAAGAGGGCGTCGCCCAGCTCATCGCCAATGGCCAGCCTCCCGAATTGGCGGGAGACAACTTGTGGCTAGACCTCGATCTGTCCGCCGCCAATCTTCCGCCAGGCAGCCAGCTGCGCGTGGGCACCGTGCTGCTGGAAGTGACTCCGCTGCCTCATAACGGGTGCAGCAAGTTCCGAGCCCGATTTGGCGACGGCGGTTTGCGACTCGTGGCTCAACCGTCGACTCGACCCCTGAATCTGCGCGGAGTCTATCTGCGAGTGATTGAGTCGGGCCAAGTGCGAGTGGGTGATTCGATAGAGGTTCTCAGCCGTCCTCGTTGAACGGAATGGTGCCCCAATCATCCGCGTGGTGGTAGAACTTTGGCCACCTTGTGCTTGGCCAGGACGATGTACCCCGGCAGGCCGTTGACCTCGGGCACTTTCGTCTGGCCGATGATCAGCGGCGCGGCGTACTCGACGAACTTTTCGTTGACGCCGAAACCGTCAGTGGCGATCCACTCCTTGGGCAGGAAGTGCTCCACGTTGGCGATGTCCTCCAGCGGTTGCAGGCCGGTCGTCCATTTGTAGGGTTGGCTCGACACGCGAACGATCTTGACCATCTGGCCACTGATGCCACTGACAGCGGCCTTCGTCGCGGCGACTCCACAGGCGTGCGACTCTTCCGCATCAATGGCGCTGCCGTAGTGAGCGGCAGCTCGTTGAGCGTACCCGAGCAGGACGGTGCGGGTCTTGAGGCTCAGATCCTTCTCGATGATCTCCTTCAGCTTCACGCTGGCCCCAGCGAGTGCGGCGTGGCCGAAGTCGTCGAGCTTGCTGTAGTCGGCCCCGACCTCGCGGCCATCGGGATACTTGATCCCTTCGCCGCAGACGACGATGCAGTACTTGTTCTTGGCGACGACTGACTTCACTTTGGCGATGAACTTCTCGCGCTCGAACGGGACTTCCGGCAGCAGGATAATCTGCGGCGGGTTGTCGGGGTTGCCGCGCTGGGCGAGAGCGGCTCCGGCGGCGATCCAGCCCGCTGAGCGGCCCATGACTTCGATGATGCAGCACGAGCCGTCATCGGTCGCCATCGACCCGACATCCAGACCGACTTCCATGACGGTCGAGCAGACGTACTTAATGACGCTGCCATAGCCCGGCGTGTGGTCGGTGTGCGGCAAATCGTTATCGATCGTCTTCGGCACCCCGACGACCCGCATGTCCCACTTCCGCTTGACCGCTTCCAGGTGAATTTTGTGCGAGGTGTCCTGCGAATCGTTCCCGCCTGCGTAGAAGAAGTAGCGGATGTTGTGAGCCTGAAAGACCTCGAACAACCGGTCCATGTCCTTGGCCGCCTTCTCCGCTTTCTTCTTAAAGTCGAGCTTGTAGCGGCAGGTGCCCAGTCCCGCAGCGGGCGTGTGCTTCATGCCATCAATCGTGGCGGGGTCTTCCTGGCGGAAGTCGAAAATCTCCTCGTTCAGCATCCCCAGAATGCCGTTCATGCCGCCGAAGATGCCCTGGATGCAGCTGTGCTTCATCGCTTCTTGAACGACGCCGCAGACGCTGGCGTTGATGACGGCGGTCGGTCCGCCGGACTGGCCGACGAGGAGATTTCCGGTGAGTGGGGGCATGGCGACTGAAGTCTCGGGAGGATGTCATGAAGTGCCGACCGGGCAGTGGGACGGCAACCGGAGGATAGTTTAGAGGCTCTCTCGGCAGACAACCATCGACCAGCTGATCGCCTTCGATTCGCAAACGTCTTTTCATCTGCTACCGTCTGGGCTTCTACGCATCCCCTCTCGCGCCCCATTAGAAAGCTCCCGATGTCCTCTCGATTCTCTGCCCGGCGTGACCGCTTTTGGAAGCTGCTTAAAGACACGGGCGTGGACGCCTTCCTCGTCACGAACGAGACCAACGTCTCGTGGCTCACGGGGTTCACGGGAGACAGCAGTTGGTTGCTGCTCACGGCGAAGAAGTGTCTGCTCGTCAGTGACAGCCGGTACGAGACGCAGATCGCCGAAGAGTGTCCGGGACTGGAGATGTTCATCCGCCGCACCGACCAGAAGATCGCGCAGGTGAGTTGCGATCTGGTGAACTCGATGAAGTCGAGGCGTCTGGGGGTCGAGGGACATGTCGTGACGATGGAGACCCGCGATGCGTTGGCTGCGTCGCTGGCAAGTACCGAACTGGTCCCGGTCTCGATGCGGATCGAGAACGATCTGCGGTCGATTAAGGACGCCGAGGAGATCGCGGAGACTCGACTGGCGGTCAACATCGCCGGGCGGGGTCTCGACTTTATTCGGGCCACCCTGCGGCCCGATCAGACCGAGCGGGACGTGGCCTATGATCTCGAACATGCCATGCGCAAGATCGGAGCAGAGGGGGTCGCGTTTCACCCGATCATCGCAGCTGGGGACCGAGCGGCGCTCCCGCACTACCGTCCCGGTGATCGGAAGGTCGGTGACTACGAGATGCTGCTGATCGACTGGGGGGCTCAGCCGCCATCGCGGTACAAGTCCGACCTGACCCGGACGCTGGTGTTCGGCAAGCCCTCGGCGAAGTTTGCCAAGGTCTACAACACGGTCCTGGAAGCGCAAAAGCGAGCCATCGCGCTGATTCGTCCGGGAGCCAAGTGCGGGGATGTCGACACAGCGGCGCGCGGATACATCGCGGACAAGGGGTACGCCAAATACTTCGGACATGGACTGGGGCACGGCATCGGCCTGATCATCCATGAGCAGCCTCGATTCGCCCCCGCGAGCGAGACGCTGTTGAAGCCCGGCATGATCGTCACCGTCGAACCGGGGATCTATCTGCCCGGCTGGGGCGGCGTGCGAATCGAGGACGATGTGCTGGTGACCAAGGACGGGTGCGAGGTGCTGTCGGCGCATGTACCGAAGGAGTTGGATTCAGTGGTGTTTCACTGGTAGTTGCAGTGGAGCATGCCAAAGCCCACCGGTTGCCACCGGTGGGCTTTTCAGATGTCCGACTGCCGTCCCCCGACTTCTTCCGCTACCATCACTTCATCAAACGGTGTCCCTACAGGAGGCTGCGCGGTGTCTCAAGACGACAATGCTTTTGAAGAAGTGCCGGAGAGCGGCTGGAGTCCTGCATCTGCGGTTCTTCTTCATAACGGGGATAAGATTCCAGTCGATGCGGACTTCTTCCAGGAGCCGCCACCCTCCATCGGTGAGATTGTGACAGCCCAAAGTACGCTGGTCACGACCAAGCACCCGTTCTCGACGATGGTGCGGCTGATGCTGGTCGTGGGGCTAACGGGGTTGGTGTTCTATGGGTGTGTGATTGGCTTCCGCATGTTCGCCACCAACCCGAACGATGCGGAGTTGGGGTATGTCTTCGGAACGATCGCAGCCTTAGTCACATTGCCACTGGTGATTTACTTCACGCGATTTAATCACTTATGCACCTATGTCGGTAAACTCGGGATCGCCGAGTACAAGCTCTCCGGGAATCGCGACAATACACCGAAGGCCCGAGTCCTGCTGTTTGAGGACTGCCAGGACATCACGACCTGGCAGCTCAGGCAATACGTCAACGGGGTCTATTCGGGGACGCAGTATAAGAACATCTGGCGAGACGATCAGGGGAGTGAACTGTTCGTGCTGAAAGGGAGTTTTAGCTCGGAAAAGGGCATGCCCAAAGCGATCAGTCCCTATTGGTTCGCGGTCGATGCCGAACATCACTGGAACGAATTCGCCTTTGATCGCATGGTCAAAGACTACGAGAGCCAGGGCTACCTGGACTTTCGCGTGAAAAAGAAAGACACGGTCCGCGTCGGCAACGGCTATCTGGAGTTTCACTTCGGCGGTAAGACCACCCGGCTCACCACGGACGACATCAAGACTCTGTCTCTCGACAACGGCAGCTTCACCATCCATACCAAAGAGGCCCGCTGGTTCAGCAGTAAGGGGAAGTTCGGATTCGAGTACGGCGGCATGGGGAATGCCAAGCTGTTCCTGTTCGCCTTGGAGCGACTAGCGGGCTATTCGTTTTCGTAAGGGCGCGCGGTCAGAGTTTGCGTACCAGCCAGAGAAGATCGCGCGCGGGCTTCACCCCGATCTTGGACGCGAATTCGCGGCAACCTTGGCGACGCTTGGCCCTCGCTGACGCAGCGGGTTATTGGGCTGCAGCTGGGTTGCTGCCAGCCCCCGTTGTGACGGCTGCTTTTTCTGGCTCTGCGGGCTTCTCGAACCCGATCAGTTCGATTTCATAGACCAGCGTGGAATTTGGAGGGACGATTTCCTTGAACCCCTTGGCTCCGTAGGCCATGGCAGCGGGCACGATCAGCCGTCGTTTGCCGCCGACCTGCATGCCGAGGATCCCTTCCCGCCAGCCAGGGATGACATCCTTCAGCGGAACGGTGACGGGTTTGTTTTTCTCCAAACTGTTGGCGAAGCGTTTTCCGGTACTTAAGAACCCGATGTAGTGAACCGTGATTTGGGCACCGGCGGGGACCGGATCTCCCGTTCCCGCTTGCAGGTCGAGCCAGCGAACGCCGGACTCCAGCGCTTGAGTCAGGTCGCGGATCCCCACTTGGCGGAAATCGATTCGTGTCGAGTGGCTTTGCAACGCGATGGAACCCATCGGGCAACGGACCAGCGCGGGCTTCCGGGAGACTCCAGCGGAATTCGATGGGAGCTGGCTCAGGTCAATCTCATTCACCAATTGATCGTTGATAGTCACCTGTAGCTGATTCCCCACACAGCGGAGGACGCAGTGGTTCCACTCTCCCGCGACACGGGCGACATCGCGAACTTGGGGAGCGGCGACGAAGTAGAGACTACCGGTCGCTTGCTGAGCCTGGATGCTCTGGTACTTGTCGGCTCGGTCATCGAGAAGCTGGATCTCCAGGCCTTCCAATGACGGATTGCCGTGACCGGGAAAGCGGAGGCTAACGCCCGAATTGCCCCCCGGAGAGAGTCGGTACTCGAACCGCAGTTCGAAGTCGGTATACAGTGTCAAAGTTTGCAGCCAGCCACCGCCGGGAGCCACGCAACTGACCTCGCCATTTTGGAATTGCCAGGCTTCCGATTTGCCGTCGTAGACTTCCCAACCGGTGAGATCTTTGTTGTTGAAGAGGGCGGTGAACTCTGGGGGGAGTTCGGAAATCGGACGGCTGATCGAGACCGGGGAGACGGGTGTCTCGCTGGTTCCCTGCTGGGGCATGGGCTGGGGGTCGGCAGGAATCGGCAACGAGGGCAGCCTGCTCTTGGGGTCGAGCGAGGCCAATGATGTGGGAGCGACAGCGGGGCCACTGGCCACTGGATTCTCGGTAGGCACTTGAGCCGCTAAGGGGGAAAGCAGAGCCGCATCCGCTGCGGGGGATGGTGGGAGAATGACGGCGGGTCGCTCGCGGGGAGACTGTGGCGTGTCGGTTGACGCAACTTGTGGGTCGACCAGTGGCTTGGCATTCCGAGGTGAAATCAGGAGGAGAGATCGAGGCTTCGCCACCTCCAGTGGCTTGGGATTGGCCTCTGGGATGGAAGGAGTCGCTTGTGTGACTGGAGTCGGCAACGGGGCCGCCGTATCAGCCACGGAATCGGCCGGCGTGGGTTCGGCACTGGTCGGGAATGGGGCCGGGTTTGAGGACTCTGGTTCTGGAGGAGAACTGGTCGGACTCAATTCTCCGGGGAGCAGGCTGGGGGCAGCTTCGATGGCCATCGGAGTGGGGTCGGCGAGCGTCGGCTCCGCCGGTGAGGGCATCGGAGCTGGCGGGCCAATTGACTCGGTGGGGTCAGGCTGTGCTGCCGAAGCGACCATCGGGGATGCGACCCAGCCGTCTGGATCGGGCGTCTCGACCACAGTCGGTGTCGCTTCGATCACCGCAGCAGGACTGATGACTTCGCTGGGAGTAGACTCGGCGGAAGCAACTTCTGCGGCATTCGTGGGTGTTCCCGAAGTCGCCGGTCCCGGCGCGTCCACGCATCCGGCCACCAGGACAAGCCATGCCGAACCAACCCAGACCGTCGCCCGAGCGATTCCCCGTAAGCGTTGAAGTGGATGTTGTGGAGGCATGAGTCGACCTTCCCTGATCGATGGGAACGAACAATCTTCCAGCGAGGTGGGTGGAACGCTCGCTCGAAGTGCATGAATATCGGTGCTTTGTAAGTGAGAGCTGGATCAAGTGCTTAGTCGATCTGGACTTCGTCAGATTCGCACGGCGAGAACTGCCGGGACGCTCTTCCCTCAAAGCCCGGCACCGGCGAATTCTGCCGGAGGAGACGAACGAGCATCCCCTGAGACGATCTGCTCGCGAGGCGAATTCAATGCAAAATCCGCTCAATCGACACAATCCATACAACCCCTCGAATCCCATTTATTCCGTCATAAACCGCAAGCCTCCCCAAAGACAAACTCCACATCGGAATTGTTTCTGATTAGCCTCATGGCGGAAGCTATGTTGGGGTGTCCGGGCGACTGCGTTCCGGAGTTCGACGGGAGTTCCAGGCCCCCCACTTCCCTCTCCTTTTTTCACGACCGGTGTGTCATGAGCATCGAAACCTTGACCCCGTTGCCCATTCCGAGGACTGAACCGGCGACCGCGATACCACGCGCCGATGTCTTACGGCCCCAGAGTTTAGGGGATGTCTTCGACTTTGCGGCCCAGGAGCGTCTGCCCACGGTCAGTTGGCTCTCCCAGTTGGGGGATCAGGAGTCGCGGGTCAACCTGCATTCGCTCGAAGCGGGGACTCGATTCCTGAAGCGCGCTTGCGATCTAGTCATCGCGACGAGCATGCTGCTTGCGCTCTCTCCGGTCATGTTGCTGACCGCGCTCTTGGTGAAGCTGACCTCTCCCGGCCCTGCCATTTTTCGGCAGACTCGTGTCGGGCTGAATTTGCGTCAACCAGGTGCGGAACGTCGGGTCGAGGATCTCCCCCCTCCCGAGGGCGAGGAGCGTCGCGTGCTCGAGAGCGATCGCCGCCGGGAATTCACCTACGGTCGGCATTTCACCTTGTACAAATTCCGCAGCATGCGGAACGACGCTGAAAAGAACGGAGCCCAGTTCGCCGTGAAGGGCGATGCCCGAGTGACACCGTTCGGGAACTTCATGCGGAAGTCCCGTCTTGACGAATTGCCCCAGCTGTGGAATGTCATCCGGGGCGACATGTCACTCGTCGGCCCTCGTCCAGAGCGTCCGGAGTTCATCAAAGAGCTGTCGACGGAGATCCCGAATTACTTGGAGCGTCTGGGACTGAAACCGGGCCTGACCGGCGTCGCTCAGATTGTGAATGGGTACGACAACAACATCGATAGTTTTCGCCGCAAGGTGGCCTTCGATCTGATGTACCTGCGCAATTGCTGCTTGTGGAATGATCTCAAAGTGCTGTTCCGGACGATCCGCGTGGTCCTCTCCGGCAGCGGGGCGCTGTAGCCGTGACCCTTCTCGCAAAGAGCAAGTGTCATTCTAGCGAGCGTCCGGCGTGAGCCGGATGGTCATGCTGAGAGCCAACACAGCACCCGAGGCAAACCCGCCCCACTCCCCGCA
Source organism: Planctomycetota bacterium (assembly GCA_031431195.1). Lineage (GTDB taxonomy): Bacteria > Planctomycetota > Planctomycetia > Planctomycetales > Planctomycetaceae > TH-plancto1. The sequence goes on from JANPCU010000364.1 coordinate 13,844, forward strand.
GGTGAGTCGCGGCGACCGTTTCTTCACGGGGCAATTGGTCCAGATTCTCGCGGAGTCTGTCGCGGAGAATTCCCGAGTCGTATTTCAGCAAGGTGGCATGATCGGTATCCTCGCGATGTGCTGGACGTGTGGGTACGCTCCACTTCGGGGACTTCGCGTCGCGGCTAAACGGTGGTGGTGGCATGATTCAATAGGGATTACTGAGTTGGCACCGTGAAGGGCAGGATGTGCCCCATCTTGTCGCGTTTGGCATCCATATATTTTTCCCGCAGAGGAGCGGCGGGGGCCACAATCGGAACCTGCTCGACCACTTTGAGGTCGAGCCAATGCTCGAAAGCCTCAGTCTTCTTCGGGTTGTTCGTCAGGATGCGGACCTTGGTCAGGCCGAGATCCTTCAGAATCTGCAACCCCACCATATAGTCCCGCAGGTCCGCTTTGAAGCCCAGCCGGTGGTTCGCCTCAACGGTGTCGAGCCCCTCGTCTTGCAGGCGGTACGCCTTGAGCTTCGAGACCAGCCCGATCCCGCGCCCCTCTTGCGGCAGGTAGACCACCGCACCAGCTCCCTCCTCACAGATCATCCGGATCGCCATGTGCAGCTGCTCGCCGCAGTCACAGCGGAGCGAGCCGAGGATATCGCCAGTAAAGCACGACGAGTGCATGCGGACCAGCGGGGCCTCGACGGAGGAGAGGTCGCCCCAGACGATGGCCAGCGGTTCCTGCTCCTCATGCTCGACGCGGTAAGCGATGAACTTGGGTGTCCCGTAGTCACCGGTCGGCATGTCGACCTCGACCTCGCGCTGCACCAAGCGTTCGCGCACGCGGCGGAACTGGATGATGTCCGCAATCGAGACGATGGGGATGTCGTACTCGCGGGACATCTCTTGCAACTCTTCGAGATCGGCCATCCCCGAGGTGCGGCGGCTGCAGATCTCAATCAGGCACCCGACCGGAGCCAGTCCGGCCATCTTCATCAGATCGACAGTGGCCTCGGTATGTCCCGCCCGCCGGAGGACGCCGCCCTCGCGAGCCAGTAGTGGATTGATGTGCCCGGGACGCACAAAGTCGGTGGACTTGGCCTGCGGGTCGGCCAGACCACGAAGTGTGGTCGTCCGGCTCAGCGCACTCACTCCGGTCCCCGCGTCCCGGTGGTCGACCGGGATCAAGAACGGTGTCTGATGCGGCGAGGTGTTCGACTCGGGATCGACGATCGGACTGAGCTGGAGCCGTTTGGCGTATTCCTGCGTCAGCGGAGCGCACAGCACGCCAGCTCCCTGCCGAAGCATAAAGTCGACCGTCTCGGGAGTCATCAGCTCCGCAGCTGCGATCAGATCGCCTTCGTTCTCCCGCTCCTGGGCATCTAGGACAATGACCAGCTTTCCCTGACGCAGGGCCTCGAGGGCGGCTTCGATGTGCTGCATGGAGGCGGGCATGGCGGGACGGTTTGGAAGAGGGGGCGTGTTCAGTGAGTACTCGAATGAATTGTAGCTGAGTCGCCTCTCCCGAGTACCCCATGTGCGTCGCGTGCCCCGTTCATACGGACGAATACGCTCAGACAAAACCTAAGCGGCATGAATTCCATTCGACAGATTTACTCGTCATCAGGATCGGTGGCTTCCTGCGGGCTCAGCGTCGAGTGGTGCAGAACCCAGTAGATCGCAGCTGTGAATACGCCGCCGAAGAAGGTGGCGAAGGCCCAGAGGAAGGGGCCAATGAACCACAGCTTGCGGCCGCGAATCGAACGGTCGCTGGCTTCCTGGTAGACGCCGATGGTTAGAAACAGGTGCAGCAGAAAACTGGCGACGGCCATCGCAATCACGTACACCCAACCGAATTCCTTCCAGAATTGCATCGGAATGCTCATATTCATTTTGGGACACCTCAGTCAGATTTGAGTGGGAAAGAGGGGCCGTACTTGGCCCGTGGAATCGATGAACGTAAGTCAAAGTCACTGGGATCATTCAATTCCAGCGTGACCTCTCGCAATCCAATAAAAAGCCCAGGGGTTGCAACCCCTGGGCTTTCGGGTGACCACGAAAATTTCCGCGAATGCTACTCCGCCGTCCAGAACTTCACGCACACTGGCGTCGGGACTTTGGCCTGGCTGCCGGTCGGGGTTAGCTGACCGGTCTCTTGGTCAATCTTGAGGACCACGACGGTGTCGGTCTCCTGATTCGCGGCCAGGATATACTTGCCGCTGGGGTCGATGCAGAAGTTACGGGGGACGCCGCCCTCGGTCGACTGGTTGCCGACATGGGTCAGCTTCCCGGTTTGCTGGTCCACGGTGTAGATCGCCAAGCTGTTGTGGCCTCGGTTCGAGACGTAGACGAACTTACCGCTGGGGTGGACCTGGGTCTCGGCGGTGGAGTTGCCGGGGACGGGTTTGCCATCGGGCAGGGTGCTGAGGGTCTGGATTCCGGCCAGTACGCAGCCGGTCTGGACCTGGAACGCCGTGACCTCGGAGGTCATCTCCAAGTTGGTGTAGGCGTACTTCCCGCTGGGGTGGAACGCGAAGTGACGCGGCCCGCCACCCGCTTTGGTCGAGGTCGATGGCGGCTCGTTGGCGACCAGTTGGCCGTGATCGCTGTCGAACTTGTAGACCAGCACCTTATCGAGTCCGAGATCCGCGACCACCGCATAATCGCCCGTCGGGTCGACGTTGATCGAGTGGGCGTGCGGGGCTTCCTGCCGTCCCTTGTCGACACTCGTCCCGACATGCTGCATGAAGCTGCTGGTCGGTTTCAGTGAACCATCCGCATTGATCGGCAGGCAGGCCACGCTGCCACCGCTGTAGTTGGCGATGAGCAGATTCTTCCCGGTCGGATCCACGACCAGATGACACGGAGCCCCCCCGCCAGTGATCTCGCCATTGAGCAGTTCCAACTTCCCGGATGCCGCATCGATCTTGTAGGCCGAGACGCCGCCGCCCTTCTTGCCGTCGGTCGAGTCGACCTCACTCACCGCATAGAGGAATTGGCGGTTGGGATGGATCGCCACGAACGACGGGTCTTTCTGCTTCGCCGCCACTCGCGCCTCGGTCACGGTCCCGGCGTCCCGATCCAGTTCGAGGACGTAGACCCCTTCGCTCCCCTTGCTGGTGTATGTGCCGACATAGGCCCGCACGGTATCAGCTGCATGGCTCATGGCCGAAACTCCCAGTGCCAGACAGACACTCCACAGACTCACGTTCGCACGCCGCATGATGGTCCTCGCTCTCGGATGTAGTTCGACAAGTGGCCGTAACGGCTCGACAGTGCATGCAGTTGAACCGAGATGAGCCGCCGGGACAAGGGACTCAAGAGTCCGATGTTTAGCCGCGACGCGAAGTCTCCGAAGCGGAGCGAGTTGCGACACCGGGAGTCGGTCCCGACGATTTCGAGGTTCTCGATGGAAATGTCTTGCAATTGGCGTAATTTGTGCGAGATTTAAAGTTAGTCTACCTTGAGCGGTTTCAAGTGCTTCGCCGGTGTTAGGCTGCACGCTGCTCGATAAGGCTGTTATGCAGCAAGAACTGCATCCCAAAGTTTGGATACGCCAACATGAGCGAAGACGCTGTGCGTTATAAAGACATCCAGCGAATTGAAAACGCCTCCGCTGACCATGAAAAGCAGATTCGCTCTCAGAGCGAAGCACTCACGGCGCTGCAATCAAACTGGGCAGTCACCAAAACCCTCGCTGGCATTTTTGGCCTCACGGGTGTGGCAATTCTCGGTTTCTTGTTTTACGTCAACAGCAAAGCTTCGTCCGCAAGCACGCAGGTATCGAACGAAGTATCCAACGCAAAATCAGCAATCTCACAATTCGTTGACGAAAAAAAAATAGATCTTCTTCCAATCGGCACGATCGTTCCATTTGGCGGTCCATTTATGACTGACTCGGCGACCGATAACTATCCTGTCGGTTGGCTTCCTTGCGATGGTCGCGCTGTGTCATCGAGCGAAGGCAATAGAAGATATTCTCGACTTCACAAAACGATCGGTACGCTATGGGGAAATGGCACCATAGGAAAAAACGCGGATCCCCCGAAGACAAACTTCAACGTTCCAGATCTCCGTGGTGTTTTCCTCCGTGGAGTTGATGGAGGATCAAGGCGAGATCCGGATGCAGCCAACCGACTTGCATCCAATTCCGGTAGCGGCGAGGCTGATTCCGTTGGTTCGCTTCAGCCGCATGCAACTGCGAGACCGACCAAACCATTCAGTATCCCCAAATCGAATCTCACTGCTCCATACAAAGAGCCGTATGTCGTCCATGAATACGTCTTCTCAACAGGTGACGGTGAGTCCGGCAGCCTAACTCGCGTCAGAGACGGAAATTCACCACTTCCAGAGTTCACCGTCACTGATGGCGGCGACTCCGAATCGCGACCGATTAACGTATCAGTAAACTACATCATCAAGTATTAGTCACATTGCCGCATAACAATCGGTTCAACCGGAGCGGCAGTTCGCGAGTTTTCGTCTTCCAAGCGTCTTGTCCGTGCGGGTTACCTTGGTCGTTGGGCGGCGAATTTCCTCCCTCGCTGCCACTGCAATACCCCAGCGAACCAGTTCGCGGCAGGACGCCGGAATGTTCCACATTCCCCAGCGCCCACCGTCCCCCCTGACCGTGCTCTACCGAACCGTCTACCTCGGCAGGAGCTTGAGCCCTTCCGGATGAGGCTTCGCCAATTGAGTCGCAATCAACGCGGAGTGAGTTTTCACCACCTCGGCGAGCTGGGGATTGTCGGCCTGATTCACCGTTTCTCCCGGATCGTTTTGCATGTCGTACAGTTCGCGAGCCACGATTGTTCCGTCCTTCTTCTGCCATTCGACATAGCGATAGCGGTCGGTGCGGACAGCTTGGCCCAGCATCGGGCCGTGTGATTTGTTCGAGCGGGGGTAGACCTGAAAGGCCGAGTTTTCGGTGGGCGGGACTTGATCCTTCGACAGCAGGCCGAACAGGCTCTCCCCCTGAAGATGGAACGGCTTCTCGATCCCCGCCAAGTCGCACAGCGTGGGGTAGATGTCGACGAACTCGGTGATCGCCGCTGTCCGTCGACCGGCAGGCTTCCCGGGAGCTGCGATGATGAGCGGAGCACGAGTTGCCTGCTCATAGTTAGTGTGCTTGCACCACATCCCATGATCGCCCAGGTGCCAGCCGTGATCTCCCCACAGGACGATGATCGTGTGGTCAGTCAGCTGTAGTTCGTCGAGAGTGTCCAGAACGCGGCCCAACTGGGCGTCCATGTAGCTCGTGGCGGAGTAGTAGCCGTGGATCAAAGTCCGGGCTTTGGCATCGTCGACCGGTCCCGATTCGGGGATGTCGGAATACTGTCGCAGCTCTCCACCGAACTGCGGTGCAAAAGGCGGGGCCCCCTCGGGAGGCGTCGAGCGTGTCGGCATCGGCAGCTGAGCGGGATCGTGCAGATCCCAGTACTTCTTGGGGGCACAGAAGGGCAAGTGCGGTTTGAGGAATCCCACCGCCAGGAAGAATGGCTGGTCCGGATGTTGCTTGGCGGCTTGGAGACGCACGATCGCTTCATCCGCGATCTTGCCATCGCCGTAGGTATTGTCGGGGACGTCGGCGTTCTCAAACGGAGCGCCGCGCGGCAGATCACGGGCATTCTTGTTGGCGAACAGAGCCTCTTCGCGCGTCAGCTGAGCGTTGTTCTCGGGCAAGGCGTATCCGATCGATTTCGCCTGCCAGTGCGGCACGCTCCATGAGGCCGGGTCTTCGTGGTTCCCGTGCCCGACATGGAACAGCTTGCCAAGGGCCTCGGTCTTCCAGCCGAGCTGTTGGAAGTGCTGCGGTAGAGTGATCACATCGGGCACGCTCTGGCGGAAGTTCGTGTTCAGATCGTAGATCCGCAGCGTCTGCGGTCGTAACCCGGTGAGGACACCGTTGCGGCTGGGGGAGCAAACCGCCTGCATGCAGTAGGCTCGTTCGAACAGCACGCCGCGCGCCGCCAGTCGGTCGATGTTCGGCGTGCGGGCGTGTGTATCCCCATAGCAGCCGATGTTCGGCTTCAGGTCATCGACCGCGATGAAGAGCACGTTCGGCCGGAGCTTCGCTTCGGCGGCCTGGCTTTCGCCCCGAATGAGTATCAAACACACCAGGACAGCGACACGGAGGCACGGGGACATGGATGACCTTCACGACGGAGGGCGTAGCAGAAGTCGTCAGACTTCTGCCGTCCTCTGCAACGCGGAACGGAAGACCGCAAAAGTCTGACGACTTCTACTACGTGACTGCGGCCTCACGACTCCAGAATCCGCAACATCGCCCGACCGATCTGGTCGCGGCGTTCGGCGTAAGCAGCAGCCTCACAGGGCTGGCCATCGTACTCCTTCGGATCCTCAAACGGCATGGAGACCCGCAGGCTCGCTCCCATGACAACCGGGCAGTTTTCGTCGGCATCGGTGCAAACCATAATCGCGCAGTAGTCCTGCTGCGGGTTGGAAGTGTCGTCGTAGCGTTTGGAGAACTCAACGATCGAGTCGGCCTCGCCTGCTCCCCAGCGAACGACATACCGGGGATTCGGCTCTCCCGCCGGGCCAGGTGGAGCAAGTTCGCCCAACTCCTCGACCTGCACGCCAATCCCTCGCAGAGCCCGAATCGTTCGGGGGTTAAACGCTGACGGGGCGGTCCCTCCGCTCCAGAATCGAACTCCCTCTTCCCCGGAGAACGCCACTGCGATGTTTCCCAGCATCGCGCCGAAGCTGCTCCGACGGGAGTTTCCGGTACAGACGACAATGACGTTTGCGGGCATTCCGGCGTCTCGGCGCAGGCGTACCCAGCTCCCGACCTGCTTGGCCGCCATTTGATGGCGTTCAGAGAGGCCGACGCGAGGCGCGACCAGCAAGCTCTCGCAATAGGTTCGGAGTTCGGGGAACAAGGCGGTCGTCATGGGCGGCATCGCAGCATCTGTCCGAGGTGGCGGGAGGGCGTTGTCAGTGCGTGAATAGGATGGAATGTAGGCGATGTCGCTCCGCGACTCGCATCCCGCCGTCGGGAGGACGCTACGCGGAAGCTCCCCGGAAATCGAAGGGAGCTGGCTGGAGGAATCTCAGTCGCGGAGCGACATGAGCTACGGTCGGAGAGGCGGTGGCTCGGCAGGAGCCTCACCCCCCGGTGTTGTGACCGTAAGCCGATCTTCTTGGTTTCGCAAGCGCCCCTCCACGGAGTTCATCAAACATTCATCGAATGGGCGCGGCCGAAACCTCCCTCGGAACAGCTTCGGGGCTTCTGATCTGGAAACCGACACTCCGCCGGGATATCGTGGGATCTCTCTGATCGATTTCCGAGTTCTTCTCTCACCACACAAGGTCATCACCAACATGAGCATTGTCGACGAAATTATGAAGCAGGTTGGAGTGTCCAAGGAACAGGCGGAAGGGGGCTTGGGGCTGATCTTCAAATTGGTCAAGGACAAGCTGGGGGCCGATTTCTCTCAAGTCAGCAGTGTCGTGCCCGAGGCCAACGGACTGATCGGGAAAGCTCCTGCGGAAGAGCAGCAGGAAGCGGGCGGCGGCCTGATGGGCATGCTCGGCGGCATGGCCAGCAAGATGGGGCTCGGAGACCTCGGCAAGCTGGCCGAACTGGCAGCCCAGTTCAAGAAGCTGGGGCTCGACATGGAAACCGTGCAGAAATTCGTCAAGGTCGTCATGACCTTTGTCGAGTCGAAGGGCGGAACGGTGGTCAAGGATCTGCTGAACAAGGTGTTGGCCCCCAAGTAGCGTGGGTTTTAACCCACATGCGGTGATGGCGAACGCTCTCGCAATTCAAGAGAGCTAGCCGCAAAGACGCAGCAAACTTCCGAAGTCTCCGAAGACTTCGGAAGTTTTTTGAGTTCGGCGATTTGTCCCACCCCGCTGCGGGCGGGCAATGGTTTGCTTTCCCCTGATCGAGGCTCGCGTGAACGCTCCGAACCCTGCTCTGCCCACTCGCCCGTTGGCACTCAAACCGAAATGGATCGCCGCAGCTTGTCTGCTACTGGTCATGTACGTGCTGTTGCGGCCGTGGCTGGTCGAGCGATTTGGTCTCGATCTGCCGGGGTTCACTGATCTCAAGCCGCCAGCTCAAGCACCGGCTAGCGATCCCGCGAAGACGGCTCAGCAGAAGAAGGAGAAGAACCGCCCGATCGAGGTGCCGGTGATTCCGGAGCAGTCCGAGCCGGTCGTCCCCGAGGAGTCAGTGGCCCAGTCCGAGACGCCGGTGGCTCGACCGACTGGTGACACGCCTCGCCCGAAGAATGGGGGGACGAGTTCCCGGCCTTCCACGACGATCCCGCCGAAGTCCAGCAAGCCACCCGGCGTGGCCAGCGGGGGCACGTCGTCCAAGACGACTTCCCCCAAAGCCGATCCGACGAAGCCGCCACTCGCCAAGCCCACCACGAATGTCGCCAGCCAGCCTGCGACACCGCCCCTTCCCAACAAGACCACTTCGCCTCCGCCCAAGCCGACTCGCCCGACAACCACCACTCCCCCCGCTGAGCCCGAGCAGCCGAAGCTGGGCGTTCTCACCCCCGCCGGGCGTGGTCGTTTCGAGTCGACCGCCGGACTGGTCTACTCCCAGTACCGCATCGACCATGTCATGGAGCACAGCCGCGACGACCCCGACAAGCCGAGCCACGGGGTGTTCGACGGGGCCAAGGACGAGATCTTTGCCCTCATTGATGAGGCATATGAGCTGGCGAAAAAGAAAGGCCCTCCGCAAGTCGTCATCGCCGACGAGGGGGACCGCACCACCTACACCGTGAACCTCAATCGCAAGATCGGCCACGGCGGCGGCCAAAGCGGCAACCGCCGCCGCAACCCACCACTCAAGTTCGTGAAGATCGTGCTCGAAGGGGACGAGGTCATTACGGCGTTCCCGACCGACCGGTAACGAGGGTCTCTCGATTTCAATGGATTACGGAATCCAAGTAGAATGGAATGTCCCGAGGTGGACTCGCCAAGCGAGATCAGCCAACGCGGACAAGCGTTGATGCCCCCTTGCGATGTCCTGATCAACACCGCTCCTCCCGCCGGGCGACTCTCTGATTCCAAGGATCCGCTGTCGAGGAGTTTCTCGTTTAGGCGGAATGCGAGTCGCGGAGCGACATCGCCTACGGGCTATCCTTCACCCAAGACGGTATTCAACAGGTAGCTCTCCGCAGTTCGAAATCCCGTCTCCAGGGGAAACACGTTCGCGAGCGTTGATAGCGAGACACCAATCAACACCAATACCGTAACGATCACCTTGCCGACATCTTGTCCTTTGAGGCTTCCCAACTGATCGGGATCACCGGAGAGGTACGCAGAAGCCGCGAAGAACTCCTCGCCGATCAGCGTGTAGTCACAAGCCGCGACGAAGAACGGCAGCTGGGCTGGCTGTGCGGTGCCCGCGATCTGAATCGCTCCGACGGCGTTGCCGGTCTCGGCGAGGATCAGCGACTCGGCAAAGAATGATCCGAGGTAGAAACAGGCGGCGGGCTTCTCGCGGACCATGATCCCGGTCAGGTGCGACACGTACGCAAACTGCTCATCCGTCACGTAATAGATACGATCCTCGTTGAAGGCATCCGGCCTCCCGGCTGCGTAGAACGCAGCTGCCACTGTCTCTCTAGCGGCGGTCATGACGAGCGAGCGACTGGTCGGGACGTCGAGTTCACAGTCGTACTCAGCGGCCTGTTCGGCGACCCGTCCGAGGATGGTCAGGCCCGCGATCGTCTGGATGTCGTTGATGTCCTGCACGCCGGGGACGAAGAGACACGCCTTGCCCATTTCGGTGGCGCGGCCCACGGCGTCCTCGATCGCATCGAGTCCGGCGATCTTACGGATGGAGAGCTTGACTCCCATGCGAGCGGCGATGACATAGGCGACGACGGCCCCGCAGATGGCTGTCATGACGATAGCCAGCCACATGCGGCGGGCGTCGAACCACTGGCGGGTCGCGATGCCGGGTGCGTCCTGCGGGGTTTCGGTAAACGTGGAATTCTCACCCGCCGGATTGATAGCGACGACGCGAAACCAATACGGCTTGCCGGTGGTTCTCCCGGCGATGGGGCTCGTCAGTTCATTTGCTCCGGCATTGAGCTGCAGGCTTCCATTTTGACTTCCGCTCTTGATCCGACTGACTTCTGCGTACTCACCTCGAAATTCCCCAGACACAAGAACCACATACTCGAAAGCCACCTGTGGATTGTCTGACAACGGATCATCGGGAGAAGGTCTAAAACGAACATCAATGACGGCACCGCCATCTAACGAATGATCGAACGCGGTCAAGTGGCTGGGCGGCTGTGGGGCCGCATGGGTCGATGCACACGCGGCGAGCAGCCAGCCGATGACGAGTACGAGCCGCATGAGACTGGTGTCCCTCGGTCCCCAGCTCCGCTGGGGACCGCATCTCCCCGAAGCTCCGCTTCGCCCGCAGGCCAGATCGCGTACGCCACAGCCAACAGCCCCTGAACAATCCCGAGTCGAGAGTACCTGCTCCCACTGGAGGGGCGATCCCCTTAGACCGAGCGGTTTGGCAGGCGACGAAGCAGAGCTTCGGGGATATTCCGCCCCCAGCTGAGCTTGGAACGGAGAACAATGTTCGGTAGCCATCGAGATCCCTCTGTACCCCGAAGGGGTTGCAGCCAATAGCCCAGGGTCGCAACCGCAGGGAGCGCACCCTGAGTGATGCATTCCCGATGGTCGCAACCCTGAAGGGGTTGTACACCCCACCCGTTACGCGAGGTGGAACCCCTTCAGGGTTCGGTCCCGCTTGTCTCCTCAACCCAGGGTAGGCTCCCGTTGGTCGCCGACCCTGGGCGACTCGCCGTTACCCCTTCGGGGTACAGAGGCTGCACTCGGTCTCGTGCCCAAGCCCACCGGTTGCAACCGGTGGGCGTTCTCTGACCACACGCTACGCCACCGGCGTAATCCGATCCATGCCCATCCACTTCCTCAGTACCGGCGGCACCACGATGCTGCCATCGGCTTGCTGGTGGTTCTCAATCACGGCGATCATCGCCCGTGTGCAGGCGACAGCTGTACCGTTGAGGGTGTGGACGAACTGTGTCCCCTTCTTGTCGGGCACGCGCGTGCGGATGCCCAATCGGCGGGACTGGAAGTCGGTGCAGTTCGAGGCGCTAGTGATCTCGCCGTACTCGCCAGCTGTGCCTCGACCGGGCATCCAGGCTTCGAGGTCGTACTTGCGGAAGGCCGGGCCGCCGAGGTCACCGGTGCAGATGTCGAGCACGCGGTACGGCACTTCGAGGCCTTGGAAGATCTCCTCTTCGATCCGCACGACCATCTCGTGGAACTCATCCGAGGACTTCAGGTCTGGGGCTGTGAAGCCGAACATCTCGACCTTGGTGAACTGGTGGACGCGGTAGATGCCGCGCGTGGCCTTGCCGTGCCCGCCTGCCTCGGTGCGGAAGCAGTGCGAGATCCCAGCCACCTTCATCGGCAGCTTCGCGTAGTCGATGATCTCGTCCCGCAACATCCCACCGAGCGTGATCTCGGCGGTCGCGACCAGCGAGAGATCAGTGTTATGAATCGAGTAGATCTGCGTCTCCGGCCCGCGCGGCATGTACCCCGTGCCGTGCAGCACCTCGTCCTTGGCCACGTCCGGCGTCGTATAGATCGTGAACCCCTCGCTCCGCAGCTTCTCGACGGCGTAATTGACGAGAGCCATTTCCAGGAAGGCCCCCGCGTTCTTGAGGAAGTAGAACCCGTGCCCGGCGACCTTCGTCCCGCCTTCGAGGTCGACCATGTCGAGCGCGGCCATTAGTTCGACGTGATCTTTTGGCTGGAAGTCAAACTGCCGCTTTGTGCCCCACTCGCGGGCAGTGAGGCTCTCATGCTCTTCCCGCCCGACGGGTGCGTCCGGGTGCGTCATGTTGGGGATCTGCATCTGCTCCTGGCGGATCTGTTCTTCGATCGTGACCAGCTCCGCCTCGCCCGCTTGAATTTGCTCGCGGAGTTCCTTCCCTTGCGCGATCAGTCCCGGCTTGTCGGCAGCAGCGGCCTTGGGGATCTGAGCCGACAGGTCTTTCTGCTCGTGCCGCAGCTTGTCCCCTTCGGCGATGAACTGACGACGACGATCGGCCAAGCCGACTAACACGGACAGGTCGACCGGCACGCCTCGGTTCCGGCAGTTCGCCTCGACAGCGTCACGGTTCTCACACACAAATTGCAGATCAAGCATCGGAGCCACTTCACAAGGCACAAGTCGGGCCCGGAGCATCCATGACCCCGGTCAGACACGCATTTGAGAACAAGGCGACTGTTTTTACCAGCCGAGAGGAAGCTGTCAGCGGACAGCAGAGTGCGAGACGCACCAGGCCTTGCCAGCGCTGGCACACGGAACTCCGCCCAGCCTCTGCGTCCGGGGGAGTGTGAAACGCAGAGGACGCGGAGGAAGAACAGAGCCGAGCAGTCGACCGGGAGGTAGCCTCACTCATCCCCCAAAGATTCTCCGCGTCCTCCGCGCCCTCCGCGTTTTCCCTCTTTTCCCTCGCCTGCCAAAAAACGACTGCCGCTGCCCAGGGAACACGTCCATGTGTTCCGAGCTACGGGAGCAGTGTCTGGCTCAACTCGCGGACCAGGGCGGAATACGACTCAAGGTCGGCGGCGAGATCGATCGAGTCCTTGAATAGCCGCATGCGTCTGGCGAGGAACCGAAACTCCTCCGACGGGCGAGGCGGGACGGTCAAGTCCATCGCGTCACCTCGGACCATGCGCAGAGCGTCGATCAGTCTCCGCATGAATCGATAGGCGTCGCGCAAGGCCAATCGCTGTTCGGGATGTAACACTCCGGCGACTTCGAGGGCCTTCATCGCCTCGCGGGTATTGGGGTGTCGCACCGACGGATGATGGGCTCCATGCCACAGTTGCAAGCCCTGTATCAGGTATTCAATATCGACTAGCCCGCCGGGACTGAGTTTGGCATTGAACGTTCCGGGCGTGACCAATTGATTCAGTTGCTTGTCCCGCAGGGCTCGCATCGCCGCCAGATCGAAGGCCACCCCAGTGTAGATCAACTCATCGCGGAGGCTCACGATCTGCTGCCCCAGTTCCGGATCTCCGGCGATCGGTCGCAGCTTGACGAGGGCCTGCCGCTCGTACGGCCAGGCGGGACCGGTCGGGCCGAAGTAGCGTCCGAAGGTGTCGAGGGAGACAGCGCGGCTGCCCGCTTTGCCATGCGGACGGAGTTGCAGATCGATCTCAAAGATCCCCTTGCGGCGAGAGTGGATCGACTTCACGAACAGGTCGACGAGCCGGTCGTAGAACTCTTCGTGGGAGATCGACTCGGGGCCGGTGGTGTGTCCGGTGCCCTCATAGAGAAACATCAGTTCGATGTCCGAAGCAAAGCCCAATTCCCGCCCACCGCACTTCCCGAGGGCACAAATCGACACGCGGCCCGGGCCTCCCGTGGCCAGCAGCGGCGAGCCATAATGCCGACTGAGTTCGTACTCACAACAGCGCCAGGCAGCGGCGACCGTGACCTCGGCAATGTCGGTCAGTTCTTGCGAGAACTCCGTAAAAGAGTGCTCCTGTCCAAGGACGTTCCGCATGTCGACTCGCAGCATCTCGCGGTCTTTAAAGGCATTCAGCACTTGCCGCTGAGCCTCTAATGATTCGGCAGGCTGCAACTCCGTCTCTAGCTCGCGGCGCAGCTGGTCGATGGGCTTGGCCTCGCGCCGCATCTCGGACTCGGTGACGATCGGCAGGACGCGGCCCAGTTCTTGCCGCAGCAGTTCCTCCCCCAGAAAGTCGCTCATCCCGAGCAGGCGGGACAGCGCTCCCAGGACCTCGGTGCGATCGAGCGAGGCGACCTGCTTCAACCAGTCGGGCCGCTCGAACAACTTGACGAGCAGTTCTCGGAAGTGCAGCAACGCCGCTTCTGGATTCGGGGACTGCGGCAACAGATGCGTAAAATGCTTGATGAGAATCACTGCGGCCCGCAGTTCGACCAGCCGCCGAGGATCAGTGATCTTGCGACCCGCCTCATCGGTCACATGCAGAGTGTCACTGGCGAGCTGTCCGACGGAGCGAATCGCGACTCGCTGGATCTGGATGCCGCTGAGAGTGAGAGCATTGGCGAGTTCATAGAGGAAGCCCAGCGTGTCCTCACCCGAAATACGCAAGACGGTGGCATCGCGGGCGGTCGCGTTGTCGAACTCGATCTCGAGTGGCAGCAGCACGGAGACCGCGTCGGGCTCGAACTCGACCAGACTGGCCACGCGTCGAGCCAGCCGACCTTGGTTGGCAGCACGAGACTCCGGGTGGTCGTCGTGGGTCAAGGTGGCTAGTTCGGCTTCATACCGTGACCAGAAGTCTGAGGAGGGTGAGGCTCCTGCCGAATCGCTGACGCGAATCGACGTGTCCCCTGACTCGCGGCTCGGCAGGAGCCTCGCCCTCCCGCTGTCTCCTTTGGGCAGCGGTCCTCGAGCGCGGACTTGCAACACATCGATGAACTTCCGATGAGCGGGCGTGCCGGCACTCGGCCCGCCGACGGAGTTCCCCGTAAAAACATCTCCCGATTCAATGTTCATTCCAAGCGAGAGCAACAGACCGCAGATCACTGAGAGTTCGCCCGGCTCGTCATACCCGACGATCGTTAGCTCCCAGCTCTGCTCTCCCATCGGGACAGCTGCGACTCGGACTCGTTGGGTCGGGCTGAGTGCTTCGAGCAAGGGGAGATGTCGCTGCTGCTGAGTCTCGTTGAAAGTCTCGGCGTACCCTTCGATCGGTCCGCCGAGGTGCTGTGTGATCGAGGCCGGCGAACTGACCGTCGCGGTCGCGGAGGCGCGTCGCTCGACGTACTTGTCGAAGACGCGGCGGATCGACTCGCGGTGCCGATCGTGATAGGCCATGAACTCCGCTGGCCCCGGAAAGTCGAGTCGCTGGGCCAGGCAGGCCAGCTCCCGCTGCGAATTCGGCAGCGCGTGCTCCTGCTTGTTGTGCAGCAGTTGGAGGGAGTGCTCGACGGTCCGCAGGAATAAATACCCGCTGGTGAGCTGGCGGTAGTCGTCAGCCTGAATGAAATCGTGGTTGACCAGCCGGACCAGACTGTCGAGTGTGTTGATGCTGTGGATGCCGGGGTGCTGGCCCCCGTGAACCAGTTGCAGGTACTGCGTGGTGAACTCGATGTCGCGAATACCGCCGCGCCCGCCTTTGATCTCAGTTTCCAAGAGTCCTTGTGAAGCCAGCTTGTCTTCGATTTCGCGTTTCATGCCCAAGACGTTCTGCCTCGCCAGCTCGGCATCGACCTGAAAAATCTGCGGATTCAACTCTTTGAGTACGGCGATTCCGACATCCATGTTTCCGGCAATGGGCCGCGATTTGAGCAGGGCCTGCTTCTCCCACAAGCGACCGTCCTTGCGGATGTACTCCAGGTACGCCTGCCGTGTCGTGACGAGCGAACCCGCTCGCCCCCACGGACGCAACCGCATATCGACTCGGTACAGGAACCCCGTCGCTGTCATGTCCGATAGACCGCGAATCAACCGCTGAGCGAGGGCCGAGTAAGCCCCCCCGTCCGCCTCGCACACGAATACCAGGTCGATGTCCGAGCTGTAGTTCAGCTCCTCGCCCCCCAGCTTCCCCATCGCCAGTACACAGAAGTCGGGAGCCTCACACCCGAGTTCCTGGCCAGCGTAACACAATGTCAGCTGGACGATTCCATCGGCGAGTAACGAGAGTTGGAGCGTTGTCGCCTTGAAGTCCATGAGGCCGAACGTGTCGCAGGCGGCAATCCGCAACAGCTCCCATTTCTGGAAGTGCCGCAGCGCGGTCATACGGGCGGCCCAGTCGGAGGACGAGGACGAGGCGGCCAGCCCCTCCTCATAGAACTGCTGCCGACTCTTGATCTCCGACAATCGGTTGTACTGCGTCAGGCGGGCGAGATAACCCGGGTTCTGAAGCAGGATCTCCGTGAGGTATTGGCTCCCGACAAACAGTCGAACCAGGATCTCGACGGCGCGCGGGTTCTCGGCGAGGAACTTCAGGGGGCTCGACTCTGCGGGTCCGGCGCGGAGAAATCGATCGAGGTTCACCAGCGACAGGTCCGGGGTGGCGGCCTCGTTCAGAGCAGCGAGCAGCGCGGGCATGGCGCGGGCGAGTAGCTCCCGTTCCTCGGGCTGCGACGCGATGGCTTGCAAGCGTTTCCAGGCCAGTGACGGATTCTCGAACCGGACCGATTCGATCAGTGCGAGTGCCTCGGCCTGATGAGATCCCTCGGGTGCCAAGCATCGCAAATAGGCCGCCGTGTCGAACATCTCATTATCGTAGGGGAGACAAGAGTCGAGGGGGAGCGAATGAGTCCGACTCGATGGTCGGAGGGTGCATTCGCCCACTGGCGGTAGTCCGCCCTCGCTGCTCCCTCACCCCGGCCCTGGGCTGATGAAACGACCCATCACTGGTCAGCCTCGGGATTCTCAGTCAATGCGGTTTTGTGAGTCAACTTCCCTCGCCCCGCGACCGCGAATCGCGTGCGTGTGGAGTCCTTATACATCTCGCGGAGAGAAATGAGACATTCCGGCCGGATGGGACTTCGAGGAGACCCCGCAGAACCAGGGGGCTGACGCCGCCCCGCTCGCCGGAACGTCTCACTCGGCACCGATCGAGATGAGAGGGCGGGATATCGCCAGTGGGCGAATGCCCCCGCAATCTGAGCCGGTTCGGATTCGAGTGCGAGACGCACTGGGCGATTGTTCCCGAGGATCGAACGACGTACCCCGCATGATCGGGTGGTTCTCTTCTCTGGCCATGCAGGCCGTGGACGTACCAGATCGGGGGGAGCCTTGTGGGGGACCAGAGTCATCACGGGGACGGACGTTTTCCCCATGGCGGGGCGGTCGTTTTCTGGCAGGCGAGGGACCAGAGTCGAAACGCAGAGGACGCTGAGAATCTCTGGGGGTGAGTGAGGCGACCTCCCAGTCGACTGCTCTGCTCTATTTTTCCTCTGCGCTCTCTGTGTCCTCTGCGTTTCACACTCCCCCGAATGAGGAGCTTGTGTGGAGTTCCGTGTGCCAGCGCTGGGGAGGCAAAGTGTGTCTCGCACTCTTCGGATTCCTCGTAGATCATCTGATCTTGACCCCATTCGACTCTCGACTTACAACCCTGCTCTCTTCTGGGCTTCTGCCCACACAATCCCGGTCCTCGGCGATTGACAGACATTCCCCTCGCGAATCCGCCCATCCTCTCCAAGGTCACCCGATGACTGCTACACCTCAATTCCTGGCCGCGCGGTGCTTGGCCTGGCTGGCCGCGATGGTGTGCTGCGGATGCACGAGTATGAAGACGACCAACACCGCTCGGTCGTCGACAGAGCAGATGCTGGTCTCCAATGCGGTGGACCAGGCGCTCGACAAGGTCGACTTCCAACCGTTCGCCGGACACGCTGTCTTTCTCGACGAGAAGTACGTCGATTGCGTGGACAAGGCGTATGTGATCGCTTCCGTTCAGCATCGGCTGCTGCATGTCGGGGCGCGACTTGTGGACAAGGTTGAGGAGGCCGAAGTCGTGGTCCTCCCCCGAGCCGGTGTTGTGGGAACCGCCGGGTCCGAACAATTTCTCGGGGTGCCGGAGATCACACTGCCCGGCTTGATGGCGATCCCGGAAGTCCGTGTTCTCACCCGGACACGACAGGTCGGCGTCGCGAAAATAGGCATCGTGGCGTACGACACCAAAACCCGGACCTCACTGGGTGAGGGCGGCACGACACTCGCCCAATCCGATGACACAAATCTCTCGGTTCTGGGGATCGGACCATTCCAGTCGGGAACGATCCGCAGCGAAGTGACTCGATCCACGTCGGGCTCCGCAGCCTTTTCCCGCTCTCGATTCCCGGTCCAAGTCGCCTTCAGCGAGCCCTTGCCGACAGCGAGCCCGGCGGCTCCCGCAGCTGCCAGTCAGGTGGAGTTCACCAGTGCTGAGGAAGCTCTCGCGGAAGAAGTTCCCGCCGCGGAAACCGCAGAGACCGACGCACCCGGTTGGGCACAGTAGTTGACCGAATCCCCGGCCACCGGGGCCCCTCGGGATCTGGATCGCACGCGGGAAGAGGTTGCTGCTGATCCCTCACGCGATGCGGAATGAGACATACTGGCGAGCCCCCGGTGTGAGCCGGGGTGTTCGGGACAGGCAGTGTCGCACCGTGATCGAACTCGGCCCCGATAAGATTGCCTCGCAACCGTTTACTTGGACCAGCTTACGTCCCTTCTCGCAAACACCCCGGCTCACACCGGGGGCGCGCCGAGACTTCTCAGTCAACGAGCGGCAATACCCCGCTGATTGTCCAGTGCCGATCCGAGGTCGCTCGCACCCAATCTCGACTGAGCCCCAGCTGAGACAGCATCGCGGCGACCTCGTCCACGGTCAGTGCCGCGTGCAGCGATTGCCGGAACAGCTGTCGCATGCTGGGGGTGGCTCCGTGGGTATAGGCTTGTACGAGGGCTTCGAGTTCTGCTTCGGTCGCGGGCCGCATGAGGTCGCGGACCAATAACAAGCCACCGGGAGCGAGCACTCTCACCATCTCGGTCAGCGAATCGAGCGGCTGGGGAATGTGGTGCATGATGCTGTTGGAAACGACGCTGTCGAACTCAGCATCCTCATATGGGAGGCGTTTGGCATCGACGAATACGAGATCGATGCGGTCGCTGAATCCTGCCCGATCCACGTTCGTATCGGCGAGCTTCAGCATCTCAGCTGCCAGATCGATGGCGACGATGCGGAGACTCGGAAAGCTCCGACAGAACTCAATGGGGATCAGGGCTGTCCCCGTGCCGACATCGAGCATCCGCAGCGAGTCTACTACCGAAATGCCGTTCGCCCGTGAGGCAATTCCCCAATCGTCGACGAACCGACGATTGACCTCGGAGTGATCCATCGCGTCATAGTCTGTCGCCTCTGCGGCGGTATCCATCACTTCCGGTTCCAGGGTCCGGGGCAGCATGGCAATCCTCGCGGGGAGAACACGGACGCGGTCGTCACGGACGCCGATGGCATGACGGCCATGCAGCAGGCCTCAATCCGAACTGCTCGGGCTCTTCGCGGCAGTCGGTTCGGGAAGGGAGGGCACCAAGGGAGCCGGGGCAAGTGCTGGCGTTGGTTCGCCCTCTACGGAAGGCGGTGTGACCGTCTCGTCACCCGCTGGCTTGTCCGGCATCTCACCGGGTTCGTCGCCAAAGAGCGGTGCCGGAGTGGCCTCCCCCTCATCGGGAGTCAGCGGTTTGACGATGGCACCTGCGGAGATTGGCTCACTCGGGGCCGGACTCGGCTGGGCCGTGGGATCGGGCTGTTCCAGCTGTGGCTTGGTCGGGATCAATAAGGGGATCCGGGCCGGTTCACCCGACGCGGGTTCGGGAAGTTTTTCCGCCAGCGGGGGAGGTACTGGCATCGGGGGCGGCATGGGCGTGCTCCCCGATTTTGGCGGAGCTTCCGACTCCTTGGAGTTCGTAATCGGTTTCAAATTCGGTCGCGCGGGGCCCAGCGGCGTGAGCGGATTTGTCGCTGGATTGAGCAGCCGAATCGGGGACCCGGGAGACATCTTTGGATCGACACCCTTGTCGGGATTCGGAGGAGTGGGGAGCGGAGGATTGAGTGGAGTCGTCCCGGGTGCGGGGTTCTTCATCTCCGGGGGCAGTTCGACCACCTGCACTGGGGGAGCGAAACTCGACGGTGGTTCCACGCGGTTGCGATACAGGACGAGTGCGTGCAAAGCGTGATACATGGCCCCCGTATCCGGAGTTCCCAGACCGACATAGCCGTTGCGAATGAGGTCCCCCGCGACGCTCTCGATTCCTTTTCGGACCCACGGCTCTTTGAGCTGTTCCGGGGGCAGGGCCATCATCAGCCATTCCAGCATGTGCCCCGAGGACTTGAATCGCGGTCCCATCTCGGCGGACCAACCCGTCGTGCGGAAGAAGTCCGTCGAAAACGATCCATCTTGGTTCTGCATGCGACGGGCCGCTGCGATATGGTCATTGAGTTTCTGACGAGCCGCAACCCAAGCGCCCTGGAGCTGGCCATGTTTCTGTTGATACGAGTTACAGGCACACGCCAGGGCGAACATCCCATGCGTCCCTCCGCACGGAGCCAGCAGCTTGTTGCCCGAAAACATGGGCGCATTCGTCTGCGTGGTAACGAGTTGCTCCATGCTCCAGGGCTTGCCGTCCTTATCGATCCAAGTCGCATCTGGTTCCAGATAGTTGGTCAGGAACCAGAGCGTCCAAGCCATCTCATTCGGGTTTCCGAGGTGCATGTTCATCTGCGCATGCCGCACCATGTCGGCCATGGTGATCGTTTTTGTCGTCCCGGGACGTTGCGGATCACTGACCACGAACGTGTGTGTCAGTGGCAGGTCCGCCATGCTAAGGATCGCCAAAAACTGGTTGGTATGCCCCTCGAACGCGAAAGAGACGACATACGGCTGGGCCCGTCCCCCATACGCGGTCGATTGGAACCAATGCTCCCGGATATGGACCAACGGAGCACCCGGTGGCAGCAGCGGGTCGGGCAATGACGCCACGTAAATCGGGTTCTGCTGGGTCACGTAATCGATGGCATTGATCGTCGTGTGACCGACCTTCAACTCGTATTCCTGCCGCAGAGCCAACACTCCGTGCATAATCATCCAGGGGGTGTGACCGCCCGGGCTGGGATTGAGAAATCGCAGCCGGTTGATCGCGATGGCCTGCTTGACCTGAACCAGAAGTGGGTCTGCCGGTTCCGCAGGAATGGCCGCGATCTGTGGGGGTGTTTGACGCTGGCCCGGAGGGGTCAACGGGATGGAAGATTTCGACGTGGCCGGGGTTTGAGACTGCTCATTCTCTCGCTGCTTCTGCAACAGCCGAGTCCGGGCGACGTTCGAGATCGGAGTCGGTTCATTTGAGACCGGGAGCGGCGCGGTACGCGAAGATTGCGCGAACACCGGCGAGTCCGCACTCTCCACGAGTACGCACACCAGCAGAACCAGCCGAATACTTGGTGTGAATCGACGCATGTCACCGCCCTGTGTTCACTTCTGTCAGAATCCATTCCGACGCGAGGGCGGACGTTATCGCATCTGGCACACTTATGAAAAGAGCGAGTTTCTCGATCAAGCGTCGAGCTCAACGCGAAAGCCCAGGGGTTGCAACCCCTGGGCTTTGGTGAGCGAGAGAGACTTCGTCTCGACAAACCGAGAGTCACCCGACCAGGATCTGACGTTCCAGCGTTTCGACGAGCTCTTCGACCGTCCATTCATTCGCCCCGATGCGAACTCGGGACTGAGACGAGACCAACTCTTTGATCCGTCGTTCGGCGGAAACGACCGTACTGTGATTGCGACCGCCGTAGAACTGGCCGATTTCGGCATAGGCGGTCCCGGTCAGTCGGCGCGACAAGTACATCGCCAACATGCGAGGCTGGGTCGCGGTGCGGGTTCTCTTGTCGGACCGCAGGTCTTCCGCGGTCAGTCCGAAGGTCAAGCAGACGGCCTGCTCGACATCGGTGAGACGAACGATCCGCATGCAGTCCCGTTCCAGTCGGACGAGTTGCTCGCGAGCCACGGTGGGGGTGACGCGACGTTTGGACGCGAGAGCCCAGTTCTGGAGGGTGTTCAGGGCTCCCTCCAACTCGCGGACATTGTCCTTAAAGCGTGACGCCACGAACTCCGCCGCCTCATCGGTCATATCGACTTCAAGCGTCGTGCGAAGGGTCTCGACGATCATGCGGCGCGTGGCCAGGTCCGGCGATTCGATGCGGCAAACCAGGCCCGACGTGAAACGAGAGAGAATCTCCGGACTGGTTCGGGTCAGCAGGTTCGGGTGCCGATCTCCGGCGACGATCAGCTGACCATGGCGGGTTTCCAGGCGGCGGAGGGTGTTGAGAAATTCTTCCTGAATGCCCTTTTTCCCATCGAGGAAGTCGATGTCATCCATGACCAGCACATCGACGTTGCGGAACCGCTGGCGAAAGCTGGCAATGGTGCGGGCATCGAGGGCCTGGGTGAAGTAATTCGAGAACCCCTCGGCTGACAGGGCCAGCACCTGCTGGCGCGGATCGTCGCGGCGGACTTGCTGGGCCACCGCTTCGAGCAGGTGGGACTTGCCGTTTCCGACTCCACTATAGAGGTAGAGCGAACGCCCCTGACCGCGCAGGATTTGCTGAACCCCGCTCCAGGCCAGCATGTTACTGGGGCCTTGCACAAAGCTGGAGATGTCGCGCCCCCGTCGCCCACTGGTCGTGCGCGCCAGGGCCTCGACATCATGGGTGGTCCGAGCCACCGAGCGCTGTGCCGGAGCGGAAGCAGGAGCCGAAGCCGGAACCAGCACCACTTGATCGTCGTGAGTCCAAGTCACACGGATGTGCGCACCCAGCGACTCATCGACGACTCGTCGAACGACCGTGCGGTACTGCTTCTGGAGCCAGCCAGCGAGATAGGAACTGCCACAGACGATGGATAACTCGTCTGCCAACAGGCTCATCCGGGTCTTCTGGCTGAACCAGTTTTGGTATTTGGGTGTGCCAAGTTCGGCTTCCAGTCGTTCCAAAAATTGCTGTAGACGTTCAAGTTCACCACCCTGATTCTCGGGCTGCATCTTGCGACCCTCGGTACACACCCTCCGCGAGACCGAGACCCTAATGGTCCCGACTAACGGCTCGTACTCACACGCAAAACACCACCCACATCCAGCTGTGACGGCCCAGCTGGAATGGTGTTCGATGGCGAGAGAACAAACCGATCAGCAACCCGCTGGTCTGGACTTGGAGTAAGGCCAGTGGCGGGAAATCTGGTGTGTAGAGATTGTTGGACAGACGGAGGACAACACCCAGCAGGCGTGTCCGGAAGCAAACACTCAGTGAGGGTGATGCTACCGAGACTGAACCTGTCGTCAAACGTAAACGGGAAATGAATTTTGAGAGAGTGGCAACCTCCTGTCGAGGCGAGTCCCGCATGCGAATTGTCGGGATGCTGCGGGGTGCGGGAAGTTTGCCTGATGTGGAAAAATTGTCGACGGCCCTCCCGTAGACGGACAGGGAGTGAATGGTAGTGATCACTGAAATTACGCCATAAGGTGTTTTTATGGTAGAGGATACGACTCATGGCGTGATCTCTTTTCGAATATCTTCGTGGCCACAGAACGAGGATTTCTCGCCTTGGTTTCGTCTCCTGGCAGAACCCGCACAACCCATAGAGTCTGCTGGACCCATTCGTTGAACGGGCTGTCGGGAGATTTCTGCCGATCGCGGCCAGTCGGCTGAGGACTCGCGACCGATTGGCCGAAAAAATGTGTAGGTGGACCCACCACACACTGTCGTAGCGAGTGGGAGCCGAACTGAGGAAGTCACTGACGACTCGACCTCAACGGTATCTCACCTCGTAACCCCGGGAACTTTGGAGATTTCAAGATGAAGTGGACGACTCTGACTGCTGCCCTGCTGATCGTTGCTGGTTCAAGCGTTGCGAACGCTGGCTTGTTCAAGCTGCACCGGCACTCCTGCTGTGATTCGGCTCCTTCGTGTGCAGCGCCTTGCGGCGACGCTTGCGGATCTGTCGGACCAACCTGTGCCGCTCCTTGCGGCAATGGCTGCGGTGCTGCTCCTAGCTGCTGTGCACCAGCCGCTGCTTGCTGTGCCCCAGCTCCTGCTGACTGCTGTGCTCCTTCTTGCTGCAACAGCCGTCGTGGACTCAACTTCGGCGGAATGCTGAAGAAGATCCGCCTGCCAAAGTTCCGTAGCAACAAGAGCTGCTGCTGTGCAGCTGCTCCTAGCTGCTGTGCACCAACGTGTGCCGCTCCAGCTGGTTGCGGAAACGGCTGTGGAAACGGCTGTGGAAACGGCTGCAACGCCGCTCCAACGTGTGCCGCTCCTTGCGGACCAACGTGTGCTGCTCCTTGCGGTGCTTGCAACTAGTTCGCCGGTCACTTCGGTGACCAGTGAATAAGTGACCAACAGACGCTGGCTGGTTCCTTCGGGAATCAGCCAGCGTTTTTTTCGTTGGTGGGGGGAGGATGGCTGATGGCTCGTGGCTGATGGCTGATGGCTGATGGCCAGAATGGAGCTGTCTCTGGCTATGAGCCATCAGCCATCAGCCACGAGCCACGAGCCATCCGCCTCTACCCTCAATGCTCCGGTCGTACCGCCAACAACTGTGATACCGGTCAGGTAAAACAAACCGATCGAACATCGCGCATCTCCTGCATCGATAATACCCCGCATGCGAATCAATCATCTCCTCCCAATTGAGCCGACGATATGTCGAGCAGCGGTGGCAGCGATTGCTCCGCACTCTGGGAGAGACCGCTCATGCGGAAGAGACATTGGCTGCGTTCAACAAGTTGCACCTCAGCGGTTCTGGCAGCCCTACTGGCTTGGGGTTGCCGCAATACGCACAAGGATGTGAGCTTCCTGGGTGAAGCGGACCACGACTATTACCGCTCGCATGCGACGACCATCGAGCACCCGGACATCGTCACCCCGACCCCCGAGGCGATCCGGGATAGCTTGCCGCCCCGCACGCTCGAGTCCCGCGATCACTGCGAGATTCGCGACCTGCCGCTGACAGAAGCTGTTTTCATCGGCATGACCAATAGCGAGATCGTGAAGTCCGGGGGGCAGTTCCTGTCACCCGCCAACCCACTGCTGAATAGCGCAGATCGCGTGACCTCTTCGTATGATTCGGCCATCCAAGAGTCGGGTGTGCTGTTTGGCGGGCGGGGCGTCGAGGCGGCGCTCTCGGACTTCGATGCGCAGTTCAATGCGTCGATGATCGCGGGACGGAATGATACCCCCACGAACAGCGCACTACTGCCCTCCGTGAACGTCGCCGAGACAGGAGCGTTCTCCGCTTCGCTGGGCAAGACGTTTGCCAACGGCGGCAAGGCCTCGATCGCCCACGATGTGAACTACCTGTCGAGCAATCAGCCCGGCCTGAACTTTCCCTCGGCGTATAGCGGCAACGCGCGGCTTGGCTATCAACTCCCCCTGCTCGCGGGAGCCGGAACCGAGTTCACGCGCATTGCTGGCCCGATTACCAACAGCTTCGGCGGCATCACCGGAGTGTCACAAGGGGTCGTGATCTCCCGCATCAATAACGATCTCGTGTTGTGCGACTACGAGAACGCCTTGCGGAATCTGACCAAGGACATTGAGGATGCCTACTGGAATCTCCATCTGGCCTACCAGCTGTTCGATACGGCGGCTCAGGTCCATGAGGACACGCTTAAGATTTGGAGAGTGCAATTAAGTCGCAAGGGAAAAGTTGAAATCGGATTCGTGGAGGCACAAGCCAGAGACCAACTGTTCCAGTCAAAGGGCTTGGTCGACACCGCCCGGTCTAACATCTACACACGAGAAACGGAGCTGCGACGGCTCCTCGGCTTGCCGGTCAATGATGGCACGGTGCTGCGACCGTCCGAAGAGCCCACAACGGCCCAGTTCAGCCCCGACTGGCACTTCTCGGTGAGTGAGGCCCTCACCCATCGAGTCGAACTGCGTAAACAAAAGTGGACGATTCGGAGCCTTGATCTGCAACTGCATGCCGCCCGCAGTTTGACCCGTCCACGACTGGATGCAGTCGCCGGATACCAGGTGAACTCGCTGGGCGATGACCTGCTGTCCTACGGCAGTGGGAACTCGTTTTACCAAGGTCTGAGTGGTGCCAATAACGATGGATGGTCCGCAGGGGTGGTCATGAATATGCCGGTCGGACTTCGTTCGGCCCATGCTCAGGTCCAGAATTTTGAGCTGCGATTGGCCAAGGCGAACAAAGCCTTGGAGTTCTCTGAGGAAGAAATCGCTCAGGAACTGGCCGTCGCGTTTCAGGAGATTTCTCGGACCTACGCAGTCCTGCAATCCAATCACAATCGCTATTTAGCGGCCATGGAGTACGTGAGTGTCAAACAAACGCGAGAAGGTGAGATCGATGTCGGGGACGAGGCACTGCGTGGCCTGATCCGGCGTGCGGAGGCTCAACGGGCCTACCACGAGAGCTTGATCGACTACAACAAGTCGATCACGAACCTCTATTACCGCAAGGGCACGATTCTGGCCTACAACAACATCCAGATGTCCGAAGGTGGTTGGAGTCCCTCGGCCTACCAGGATGCGAGTCGTCTGCAGGGGCGCAGAGCTTACGGCCACGAAATCGATGTCGAGGCCGAACCCGCCGAATTCGTCCTGCCCGTTTCCCCCGGGCACGTCGACTTCACAACCTTCCCCACCGATCCCACTGCCCCCCCACCGTCCGCGTCGGATCAGCCGACCGCTACTGTTCAATAAGCGTGCCTCGCCCAGGCGAGATTCTGGAGGGTGTCCCAGTCGAGTGCATTCCCGCATCGGTGTCATCCAGCTCCAGCCAACCCGCCGCGCAGGCGGAAGGGCTCCAGCATATTCTTGGCTGGAGCCGCGCACTGGAGAGGAAGCCCCTCAGCACGCCCAAAGGTGGCTTTGAGTCCAGACGAGAAAAGTGGTGGCGACTCCCCACAGAATGGCTCCCAGTACGATTCGTGGGGAGGCAGCGCGTGGGTCGTTGCTCAGCGATACCAGCCGCACGAGTCCATCGGCCGCCAGGGTGAGCCAAGGGATTAGCAATGCCATCATGAAGCGGTCTCCAGCAGCGATCGGGACGTACCAGGCCATCATCACCCAGACGATCACAGTCCAGCAGACCAGCACCAGCGCTGGCAGTCGAGGTGTGTGACACAGCCCCAGCAGCCCCAGGGCGAAGAGTGGCAGGCCGCACAACACGCGCGCGTCGTCCCACGGTGCGGGACCGAGGACGCGGAGTCCGATGAATGTCTCCCAAGCGAGGCCGGTCGCCTCGCGCTCGATCAGGTCGGTCACCGAGTGCGTGGCGAGGTAGGCCGCACGGGCTTCGGGCAGGGTCATCCGCTCCGCCAGCGCGTTCGGCGACTCATAGGCATCAACCCACAGCAAGTACGAATTGACGTTGTAGGTCGCCGACCCGAAGCGGATCAGATTGCGGGTCAGGAGTGGCGAGGCGGTGACGAGGAATGCGAGGACCAATGCCGTTACGGAGACGATCCCACGGCGGCGCTCACCTCGGGACCACACCGCGAGAACGCCAAACGCCAGCGAGGTGCCGGCGAGCAACATGAGCCCGGTCCCCTTGGTCAGGTAGGCCAGTCCCAGCAGGAGGCCAACGAGCGCGCAGTGCGGTGGGGGAGGCTGGTGGTGGATGGGGGATGGGGGATGGCGGATGGCCAGAGAGCGCAGCGGTTGCCTCCTGCGACTTCTGAAACAGCACCAGCCAGGCGACCCCCGCCAGGCCGGTCAGTAGCGACTCGCACACCACTCGCGGGGCGTGATAGAGCCATGTTCCGTTCGTGCCGAGCAGGACGGCCAACACACCAGCTGTCAGCGGACCCATCCGCCGCCAGACGATGACGAGAGCGAGTCCAGCTGTCATCGTTGCCAGTAGCCACGAGGCCCCTCGTCCAAAGTCCACGGTGGGGTGCAGCGATAGGATCGCCAGAAATAACGGATGCCGGTTGGACTCCGCGAACCGCCCGCTCCACAGATCGCTCCACAGGCCCGTCAAACCGCCGTGGTCGTGGATCTCGCGAGCGGTGGTGAGAAATGCCCCCTGGTCATCGTCGAAGGGGGTGTCCTGGTGCTGGGCGACCCAGAGCGTGTTGACGGCGAATAGTAGAGTGCCGAAGAGGACGAGCGCCGCTCCGGAGCGGTGGTCTGGAGCGATCCCCGAACTCGCGCGCGTGCGGTGCAGGAACTCGGCGATGCCAGTGACTCCAGCCTCGATGTACGAGTCACTGACAGCGAAGGCCACACCCCAAGCGGCGATGCCCCCGAGCAGACCCAGCCCGGCGACGCCCCACAGCAGCGGGGACTGGCTAGCGAGTAAGAGACCCTGCTGAATCGTAACCGCAGCGCAGAGCCACGCGAACGTCCCGGCAGTCGCCAAGAGACAGCGAACGATGCGCGAGCGAATCCGAGGCGAGCGTCCGGCGTCAGCCGGATGGTGAGGGGGCTGCGTGAGGGGAGGGCCGTCAATCGGTTGTTCGTCCACCAACCTGGCCTCCCGTGGTCTTTAGGCAATCGGCCAGACTTCGCGTCCCCAAAGTCTTCCGAAGTCCCCGCCAGACTTCCGAAGGGGTGTAGTCGCCATTCTATACAGGGCATTGGCCAAACTGGCAGTGTGTGAAAGGGCTGCCTCTGAGATGACACGGGAGGGGGGGGAATAATCCAAGTCATGCTCAGGGAGGAGCCGATGGGCACGTGAGCGATGGAACGGGTGCTGCGGCAATGCGGGGACGCCGGGTCCGAAGCCGGGCCGACCGGTCGCGGGGGATGCTGGCGAAGACCTGTTTTAGACTTCGCGCGGGCACCATCGAAGACGTACGACGGACGTCCTCGTCCGTCGCGAGTGTGCGACTGAAAAGTCGGCACGAGATACAACTCACCGCCTCATG